>NZ_JAPWBB010000018.1:0-34550 GCF_041433235.1 Neisseria sp. 27098_8_112
TATGGGCGCGCTTTGCCGCACCCGACAACGCCGTTTACGGCGCGACCATCCTGTTCCTCGGCTTCGTCCTCATCTCCGCCGCATGGGGCGCGTTTTTATCCGGCAACAAAGGCATTTTGTTCAAACAAGGCTTGCCGGCATTTTTGGCCGCCGCAGCCGTCATTGCCGCTTAAACACACCAGCCATTCTTTCCTATTGAACCGACAGAAAGAATGGCTGCCTCAACCTATTTCTCAAAACGCTTCACCACAACAATTAAAACCCGCACACCCGACATTCATGACCATTCAAATCACACCAAACAATCCCCAATACCGCATTGTCGAAATATTTGAAAGCCTGCAAGGCGAAGGCTGGAATACCGGCATGCCCGCCGTTTTCATCCGTTTGGGCAAATGCAATCTCGCGTGCAGCTGGTGCGATACCGACTACCTCAAATTCGGCATGATGAGCCTGTCCGATATTTTAGGCCGTCTGAAAACCTACACGGCGCGCAACATCATCATTACCGGCGGCGAACCCACCATCCAACCGCATTTGGATACCCTGCTCAACACACTCAAAGCCGAAGGCTATTTCCTGTGTATCGAAACCAACGGCCTCAACCCCGCGCCACCGCAAATCGACTACGTTGCCACCAGTCCCAAAGCCTGTTACGCCGCCAAATACGAAAAAAGCTGCATTGAGAAAGCAGACGAAGTGCGAATTGTTGCCGACGGCGATGTCGTTGCGTTTTGCCAAGAGATGGAACACAAAATCCGCGCCCATCATTACTATCTCTCACCTTGCGAACAAGACGGCGCAATGAATATCTACGACACCATCCGCCAAATCGGCGTATTAAACAGCCGATCCGATGCCCCCGTCCATTGGCAACTGAGCGTACAGACGCATAAATGGGCAGGAATAGAATAATTCGTTTGAAATCAATTAAAAACAAAACCTTTACAAAATATTGAATGTAAATACCATTCGATATTCGACCAAATGCACTACTGGCAATGCTCTCAGGCCGTCTGAAAACCCAATTTCAGACGGCCTTTTTTGTTACAAACCTCTTGACCGATTACATAAGATTACGTAAAGTGTGCAACAGTTTTCATAAATTGGTAAAACCAATTTACCTGATAACTGATTGCATCTAAAAAAGGTGGCAATCCTTATTCGAAAAACATCTATTACTCAACACATCGCATCAAACCGCCATTGATTGACGGTTATGGTGCTTGTTGCCCCGAGGATATTCCTATGGCTCTCTTTCTCAGCATTTTCCCCATCATCCTGCTGATTTGGCTGATGGTTAAGAAAAACAGTATGCCGTCCTACGTCGCGCTGCCGATTACCGCCGCGCTGATTTATGCCATCAAACTGTTTTATTTCGGCGACGACGCCATGTTGCTCAACGCAACAGCCGCGTCCGGCCTCGTCTCTACCCTGACCCCGATTACCGTGATTTTCGGTGCCATTATGTTTAACCGCATGATGGAAACCACCGGCTGTATCGACGTCATCCGCAAATGGCTGGCTACCATCAGCCCGAATCCAATTGCCCAGTTGATGATCATCGGCTGGTCTTTCGCCTTTATGATTGAAGGCGCGTCCGGTTTCGGTACGCCTGCCGCCATTGCCGCGCCAATCCTGATGAGCTTGGGCTTCAACCCATTAAAAGTAGCCATCTTCGCTTTGGTGATGAACTCCGTACCCGTATCCTTCGGTGCAGTAGGTACTCCGACTTGGTTCGGCTTCGCACCTTTGGGCTTGGATCAAAAGAGCATTATGGAAATCGGTATGCAAACCGGCGTAATGCACTTCTTTGCTGGTTTCATCATCCCTGTTATCGGCTTGAGCTTCATCGTACCTTGGGCTGAAATCCGCAAAAACTTGGGCTTCATCGGTATCGCCGTATTCTCCTGTACCCTTCCTTACGTTGCATTGGCGATGGTCAATGAAGAATTCCCATCTCTGGTTGCCGGCGCAATCGGCCTGATGGTTTCCGTATTCGCAGCAAACCGCGGCTGGGGCTTGAGCAAAGATTACGCCAAAGACCCGAATGCAGAAAAAGTACCTTTCGCACAAGTTGCCAAAGCACTGGCTCCTTTGGGTATGCTGATCGGTATGCTGGTGGTCACCCGTATCAAACAGTTGGGCATCAAAGGCCTGCTGACCAGCAAAGAAGAATGGTTCAGCTTCCAACTGCCGTTTGATTTGTCCAAAATCACCGTCAGCGACTCCCTGACCATCACCTTCGGCAACATCTTCGGTCAAGGCGTAAACGCTTCCTACCAAACCCTCTACGTTCCGGCTTGGATTCCGTTTGTCTTCACCGTTTGGATTTGCATCCTGCTGTACAAAACCAAATTCAAAGATGCATGGTCTTTCTACGCTGCAACCTTCAACCAAACCAAAAAACCTCTGCTTGCCCTGATGGGTGCGTTGATTATGGTTCAACTGATGATGGTTGGCGGCGATGACTCCATGGTGAAAATCATCGGTAAAGAATTTGCAGCGATGGCAGGCGAACACTGGGTGTACTTCTCCCCATACTTGGGCGCAATCGGTGCATTCTTCTCCGGTTCCAACACTGTATCCAACCTGACATTCGGTCCGATTCAACAACAAATCGCGCTTGATACCGGCCTGTCCGTTACCCTCATCCTCGCCCTGCAATCTGTCGGCGGCGCAATGGGCAACATGGTCTGCATCAACAACATCATCGCCGTGTGCAGCGTATTGAACGTGAACAACGCCGAAGGTGCCATCATTAAGAAAACTGTCATCCCAATGACTATCTACGGCATCATCGCCGTGACTGTGGCTGCAATTTTCTTCTTGTAAACCGCTTCATATCAAAGGCCGTCTGAATATTCAGACGGCCTTTTTTGTATTCTTTCGCTATATTTCTTAAAGAATCATTAATGTATATATTCCGCAACAACCCACATAACCACTTTGCAACACCAAATTACAAACAACTTTCTATTAATAAACAATCGGGTAATCATAAGTAAACACTGTTTTGCAATTTACCCAATTGCCACTACCGACAAAACGCCTAAAATACGCTTCATCTGCAAACGAAAACCCTTTCTCACTTTGCAAGATAACACACAACCCTCATATGGAGCTTAGATCATGAAATTACTTTCTGTTATCACTGCAGCCGCATTGGCTACTGTTTCCTTCTCTGCTGCCGCTGCACCTGCCGGCTTCGTTTCTTACCGTTGTGACGGTGGCAAATCACTGAACGTGATGTACGGCTTTGACCGTAGCGGCCGTGCAGTTACTGCTGACGTAAACGCCGGTGGCAAAAAAGCCTCTTTGGTTGTCGACAAAAAACGTTCTGACAGCACTGGCACTACTTTCACCAACCGTAAAGGCTATGTAATGTCTGCCGGTTTCATCGACAAAAACACCCACACTACTTCTGAAGTAGTTGGCGTGAACGCCCCTAACGGCTCATTCCTGGTAAAAAACTGCGAACCACGTCCACGTTAATCCCAGTTTTCCTATTTAACCGAATCATCCCGGTTTGATAGAAAGGCCGTCTGAAAAACAATTTTCAGACGGCCTTTTGATTCAAGCATATAAAAAAGAGCGTGTACCGTACACGCTCTTTTTGTTTGTTCACACACTAATTAAATACGCATTGGCATCACGATGTATTTGAAGTTAGGATTGTTCGGTACGGTAAACAGCGTTGAACGGTTGGCATCGCCAAAAGCAAGCTGCATATCGTCGGAGTGGATGTTACGCAACACATCCATCAGGTAGCCGATGTTGAAACCGACTTCGAGTTCTCCGCCTTGGTAAGCGATTTCCAGCTCTTCGCGCGCTTCTTCCTGCTCGTTGTTGCTACATACGACACTCAGCAAACCAGGCTGCAGGAACAGTCGCGCGCCGCGGAATTTTTCATTGGCAAGAATGGCGGCACGCTCGAGCGCACCCAAAAGCTGGGTACGGGATACAAGGAAAATTTTGTCGTTATCCAAAGGAATCACGCGGTTAAAGTCAGGGAACTTGCCGTCAATGACTTTGCTGACAATGGTCGTGCCATTGCATTGGAAGCGTACTTGATTGTCCAAAAGCTCAACGGTGATGGACTCGGACGGATTGTTCAACAGTTTGAAGAGTTCCAATACCGTTTTACGTGGCAGGATCACTTCCGTTTTCGGCAGTTCTGCTTCAATTTGGCTGGCCGCATAAGCAAGGCGGTGGCCGTCGGTTGCAACAAGGCGCAATTGGTTGCCCTCAACCTGCATCAGCAAACCGTTGAGATAATAGCGGATATCTTGAACCGCCATGCTGTATTGCACTTGCGAAAGCATGGTTTTGAAGGTTTCTTGAGTCAGCGAGAAAGTCGCGCTGACATCGCTGCCGACGTTCATCAACGGAAAGTCTTCTGCAGGCAGGGTTTGCAGGGCAAAACGGGATTTGCCTGCACGCAGAGTCAAACGGTTGTCCGCCCAATCCAGTGACACCAGCGCACTGTCAGGCAGAGCGCGCAGGATGTCTTGGAATTTTTTAGCGTTGGTCGTAATACGGAAATCGCCTGCCTGACTTTCAGGACCTGCGGTATTGATTTGGATTTCCAAGTCGGTTGCCAAAAGTTTGGTTTGTCCGTCTTTGCTTTCCAGTAACACATTGGACAAAATCGGCAGAGTATGGCGACGTTCGACAATACCGGTAACGGCTTGCAACGGCTTGAGCAGACTGTCGCGATCGGCTTGTAAAATCAGCATGTTCCATTCCTTTGAATTTGAAATCGGTTGATTTGGGTATTTTAAAATATTTTTTGTATTCAGACGGCCTCACATTGACATCTGGCCATCTGAAATTGCATTGGGTTAGTTCTGAATCAAAATCAGCAGTTTCTCGTAGTCTTGCGCCAATTCGGGGTCTTCTTCACGCAATTTCGCCACCGCTTTGACACCGTGCATCACAGTCGTGTGGTCGCGGCCGCCAAAGGCATCGCCGATAGAAGGCAGGCTGAGCGTGGTCAGCTCTTTGGTCAGGCTCATGGCAACTTGGCGCGGACGGGCAATGTTGCGCGTGCGTTTTTTGCCCAATATATCGCTGATTTTAATACGATAGTATTTGGCTGTCGCATCGATGATGATATCGGCGGTAATGACTTTGTGTTTCTCGGCAATAATATCCTGCAAAGCCGTACGCGCCAAATCCATATCGATGACAGGACGGTTCATAAAACGGCTACTGGCGCTGACACGGTTGAACGCGCCTTCCAGCTCACGCACATTGGAGCGGATCAGATTAGCAATAAACAAAGCGGCTTCATCTTCGATACTGATACCGGCTGCTTCTGCCTTTTTCTGCAAAATCGCCACGCGCATTTCCAATTCGGGCGGCTCGAGTTCCAAAGTCAAACCCCATGAGAAACGAGATTTGAGACGGTCGTCCATGCCCTCGATTTTGGCAGGTAATACGTCGCACGTCAGAATCAGCTGTTTTTTCTCGTTGTGGAAATGGTTGTACAGATAGAAGAATTCTTCCATCGTACGGTCTTTGCCTTTGATGAACTGAATATCGTCGATAATCAGCAGGTCATATTGTTTGTATTGTTGCTTGAACACATCGTAAGTGTTGTTGCGCACAGCCTTCATAAAGCTGCGGATATAGTCGTCCGAGTGCATATAGCGCACTTTGGCATCAGGACGGTTTTTCAGCAATTCGTTGCCAATGGCCTGCACCAAGTGGGTTTTACCCAAACCGGTACTGCCGTATAAGAAAAACGGGTTGTAGCCCTGCCCCGGATTTTCAGCAATCGCTTGGGCGGCTGCGGCGGCAAGGCGGTTGCCCTTACCTTCCACCAAAGTTTCAAATGTATAGTCGCGCGACAGATTGGTCTGTTCGTAGCGCGCTTCTTCCGCATCGTGTTGCGCGTCGGTTTTGGCTTTGGCAACTGCTTTAGACTCAGCCGGAGCGGCAGTTTGCACTTGAGGCTCATGCGGCAGGTTTTTCATGCGTTGCGCCAAAATCTCGGCAGCCGTCTTGGCAGAAGCAGGTTTGGAAACCGTTTCAGACGGCCTATCTTCTTCCACTGCCTCTGCAGTTTGCAAAGACATTTGGACAGGCTCTACAAATTCTTCAACTTCAACAACTTCTTGCACTTGCACCGGCGCAACAGCTTGAGCCGCCATTTCATAATGCGTACCTACGCCCGGCTTAAACACAAACGCAGCCTGCTGAGGCACCAATTCGGCACACACGGCGTCAATTTTGGCGGCAAACTGGCTTTTGAGCATATTGCAGGCAAATTGGTTTTTACCATACACCACCCATACGCCGTTTTCTTCGCCCACGGTCAAAGGCGCAATCCATTGCGCAAACTGCCCGGCAGGCAACATTTCGTGAAGGCGGCAAAGGCACAGCGGCCAAAATTCAGCTAACGTCATGAGATTAAGCTCGGAAAATGGAAGATTTGGGAAATACAAGAAGGCAGAGCAGACAGGTAATCCGATAAAAATCAAATTTTTACAATACTCCCGCTGCTTTCAGACGGCCTTGCGCACAGAGAAAAGCAAGGTTGGGCGATTATACCTATTCCGCTCTTTTTTATCCACAACCACTGCAAAATTTTATCCACAAATTCCATCAATGCATAAAACCCGTTGTCACACTTTAGCCAACGAAAAGTTTTTATATTGATTGACAAAAGCGGCAAATTGGAGTGTAATTCACGGTTTAATTATCTACCAATTTTTAGGAAACATCATGAAACGCACTTATCAACCTTCCGTTACCAAACGCAAACGCACCCACGGCTTCTTGGTTCGCTCCAAAACTCGTGGTGGTCGCGCAGTATTGGCTGCTCGTCGCGCCAAAGGCCGCAAACGCTTGGCTGTATAATTTTGAATTACGGCTTCTCGAAGCAGTATCGCTTATTAAAAACGGATGATTTTTCATCCGTTTTTGCGTTGAAAAACCGACGCAGCCGCGATTTGCTGCAAGTCTCCCAGTCCGCGGACAACGCGCTCGGCCATCCGCGCCTTGGTTTGGTCGTCAGCAAAAAGACCGCCAAACGCGCCCATGACCGCAATTATATGAAGCGCGTCATCCGCGACTGGTTCAGGCTGAATCAACACCAGCTACCGCCGCATGATTTTATTGTGCGCGTGCGTCAGGCGTTTAATCGGGAAACTGCCCCGGAAGCCCGAAACCAACTTGCCCAGCTGATGAAAAAACGCCGATGAACACCCTGCTTTCCAAGCTCATCCTCGCACTCATCCGCTTTTACCAATACTGCATCAGCCCCCTCATTCCGCCGCGCTGCCGCTACACCCCGACTTGTTCACAATACGCGGTCGAAGCCGTCAAAAAATACGGCGCATTCAAAGGCGGATGGCTGGCAATCAAACGCATCGCACGATGCCATCCTTTCGGCGGACACGGACATGACCCTGTTCCATAATGCTGCTGTCAACCATTTAAAGAACACGATTTCCTTTAATTTCCCGTCGGTTTCTATATAATGCCGTCTGAAGCAGTTTTCATCTCGATTACCTATCCGTCAATTCCAGGAATCTCTTATGGATTTTAAAAGACTAATGGCGTTTTTTGCCATTTCAGTGGCAATTTTTGCCGGCTGGGAACATTTTTTCCCCAGCCCCAAACCTAATCCGGCGCAACAAGCCGCGCAACAGCAAACGACCGCTGCTCCGGCAAAAGCCGCTGCCGAAGCCGCGCTTGCTCCAGCCACCCCCATTACCGTTACCACAGACACGGTCAAAGCCGTCATCGATGAGAAAAGCGGCGACCTGCGCCAGCTGACCCTCTTGCAATACAAAGCAACCGGTGACGAACACAAACCTTTCGTCCTGTTTAACGACGGCAAAGAATACACCTACGTTGCCCAATCCGAGCTTTTGGACGCACAAGGCAACAACGTTCTGAAAGGCATCAGCTTTACCGCTCCACAAAAACAATACAGTTTGGAAGGCGACAAAGTTGAAGTCCGCCTGAGCGCACCTGAAACCAACGGCCTGAAAATCGACAAAGTTTATACTTTTACCAAAGGCAGCTACTTGGTTAACGTCCGCTTTGACATTACCAACAGCAACGGCCAACCCGTCAACCTGAGCGCAGACTACCGCATCGTTCGCGACCACAGCGAACCTGAAGGCCAAGGCTACTTCACCCGCTCTTACGTCGGCCCGGTGGTTTACACCCCTGAAGGCGGCTTCCAAAAAATCAGCTTCTCTGATTTGGACGACGATGCCAAATCCGGCAAATCCGAAGCCGAATACATCCGCAAAACCCCGACCGGCTGGCTCGGCATGATTGAACACCACTTCATGTCCACTTGGATTTTGCAGCCTAAAGACGGCCAAAGCGTATGCACCGCAGGCGACTGCCGTATCGACATCAAACGTCGCAACGACAACCTGTACAGCGCAAGCGTCAGCGTGCCTTTAGCCGCCATCCAAGCCGGCGCTAAAGCCGAAACCGCCATCAACCTGTATGCTGGTCCGCAAACCACTTCCGTTATCGCCAACATCGCCGACAAACTGCAACTGGCCAAAGACTACGGCAAAGTACACTGGTTCGCCTCCCCACTCTTCTGGCTCTTGAACCAACTGCACAACATCATCGGCAACTGGGGTTGGGCAATCATCGTTTTGACCATCATCGTCAAAGCCGTATTGTACCCATTGACCAACGCCTCTTACCGCTCTATGGCAAAAATGCGTGCCGCCGCGCCTAAATTGCAAGCCATCAAAGAGAAATACGGCGATGACCGCATGGCGCAGCAACAAGCCATGATGCAGCTTTACAAAGACGAGAAAATCAATCCGCTGGGCGGCTGTCTGCCTATGCTGTTGCAAATCCCCGTCTTCATCGGTCTGTACTGGGCATTGTTCGCCTCCGTAGAATTGCGCCAAGCGCCTTGGTTGGGTTGGATTACCGACTTAAGCCGTCCGGATCCTTTCTACATCCTGCCTTTTATTATGGCGGCGACCATGTTTGCACAGACTTATCTGAATCCGCCGTCAACCGACCCAATGCAGGCGAAAATGATGAAAATCATGCCTTTGGTTTTCTCCATCATGTTCTTCTTCTTCCCTGCCGGCTTGGTTCTGTACTGGGTAGTCAACAACCTCTTGACCATCGCCCAACAATGGCACATCAACCGCAGCATCGAAAAACAACGTGCCCAAGGCGAAATCGTTTCTTGATAAAAGCTTAGGTAACACAAAGGCCGTCTGTTGTTCAGACGGCCTTTTTTATTTCCCCAAACAAATACAGTTTGAGATTGAACCCAATCCAGTTTTACGCGGCATACAACACAAAAATCGTCGGGCGTTTTTTCAAATTCGGCATTTCTTTTCTTTTTCGCCACTGCGCAATCGTCTGGCTTATGATTTCCTGTGTCGGCAAGGTCAAGTCCGTAGCCACGCACAAGCGCGTTTCAGGATGCAGGTTTTCTACCGCATCAGCCAACAACGCATCGTTGCGATACGGCGTTTCGATAAACAGCTGCGTTTCATTCTGCTGGCGCGAACGTTGTTCCAAAGCCTTCAAACTCTGAATCCGCTCATTTCTTTCAGACGGCAGATAACCCTTAAACGCAAAGTTCTGACCATTCGCACCTGAAGCCATCAGCGCCAGCAACAAGCTGGACGGGCCGACCAAAGGCCGTACTTCAAAACCGTGTTTATGCGCCAACGCCACCAAATTCGCGCCCGGATCGGCAACAGCCGGACAACCCGCCTCGCTGACAATGCCCATACTGCGCCCTTCTTGCAAAGGTTTCAGCAGTTCCGGCAAAGTCTTCAAATCCGTGTGTTCATTCAGCGTTTGCAGATTCAGTTCACGGATAGGCGTAGTCACGCCCAAATGTTTCAAATGCGCGCGCGCTGTTTTTTCCGCTTCCACGACAAAATCCGTCAGCCCGACAATCGCCTGTTGTTCATGCAGCAACAGGCATGGCGTATCAGGCGCACCCAAAGGGGTAGGAATCAAATACAAAATCGGTTTCATTCTTGCAACTCCAAAAAATCTCAGGCCGTCTGAACACATTCAGACGGCCTCAAACTATAAAACTTCCACACCTTCGTTTTTCAAAAAATCAATCAGACAGAAAATCGGAAGGCCGATCAAAGCATTCGGGTCCGTACTTTCAATCCGCTCCAACAAAGCAGCGCCCAAACCCTCGCTCTTTGCCGCACCGGCACAATAAACCGCATCCGACTCGCGTTCCAAATATCGGCTGATTTGAGCCTGCGTCAACTGTCGCATGGCAACCACCGTATAATCGACATGATGCTGAACCTTGCCCGTAGCAGTATTCAAAAGCACGATTGCGCTGTAAAATTCAATCCGTTTTCCGCTCAAGTCCGCCAGCATCTGTTGTGCATTTGCGACGTTCATCGGCTTGCCCAATTGGCGTCCTTCGCACCATGCGACTTGGTCTGCGCCGATAATCAGCGCGACAGGAAAAGCCGCCGCCAATGAACGGGCTTTGCCTTCCGCCAAACGCAGCGCCGTCTCGCCTGCATGCTCGCCCGCAATAGGCGTTTCGTCAAAATTAGGCGATGCCGTCTGAAAATCGATACCCAAACGGCGAAGCTGTCCGCAGCGGAAAACCGAACTCGACCCTAAAACCAAAGGCAGTTTTACTTCCATATTTTTACTTAAAAACATTGACGTTAGACCGCCGAAATTATATCATACTCCGTTTATGTCATACCCTAATTTGATTGACCCAGAAGTTTTCGCCGCCGAAGGGCAGAATCTGCAAGGCAGCTTCCTGCTCGAAGAATTGGATGAACGAGTCAGTTCGCACGATTATCCGGCCGACAAACAGACACGCGTGTCGTTTACGCTGCAAGGCGGTCGCGACCGGCTGCACCGTCTGTTTCTCGATTTAAACGTCAAAGCCGACATGCCCCTGATTTGCCAGCGTTGCATTACGCCCATGCCGTTTCTACTCGATGAAACCAGCCGTATCGTCCTGTTTGCCGATGAAGAGAGTTTGGACGAAGCCATGCTTGCCGATGAAGAATTGGAAGGCATGCTGCTCGAAAAAGAGCTTGACGTGCGGACTCTGGTTGAAGACCAAATCCTGATGTCGCTCCCTTTCTCCCCTCGACACGAAGACTGCGGCAACAATGGAACACTGGAAGAAGTCAATCGGGACAAACCAAACCCCTTCGCTGTTTTAGCAGGTTTGAAAAGCAGTTAATTAGGACACAGTTTATTTATCTAGGAGCTTGAAATGGCCGTTCAACAAAACAAAAAATCCCCTTCTAAACGCGGTATGCACCGTTCACACGACGCTCTGACTGCGCCTTCTCTGTCTGTTGACAGCGCAACCGGCGAAGTACATCGTCCACACCACATTTCTCCAAACGGTATGTACCGTGGCCGTAAAGTGGTAAAAGCTAAAGGCGAATAATCTGTTCGTCTGACTGAAAAAGCCAGAATATTGCCATGCAATGACTGGCTTTTTTGCATTGCACCCTGTATTTTCCTCTTCGGAAGCACACCATGAAACGTAAAATCTGGTACACCTACGACGACATTCACCGCGTAATCAAAGGATTGGCGGAAAAAATCCAAAACTCCGGCACCAAATACGATGCCATGATTGCCATTGGCGGCGGCGGTTTTATCCCTGCCCGCATGTTGCGCTGCTTCTTGGAAATCCCGATTTACGCCGTCACCACGGCCTACTACGACAACGATCACGAAGGTCAGGTGACCGAGGAAGTGAAAAAAGTCCAATGGCTTGATCCCGTTCCCGATGTACTGAAAGGCAAAAACGTACTGGTTGTTGACGAAGTGGACGACAGCCGCGTTACCATGGAGTTCTGCCTGAACGAATTGTTGAAAGAAGATTTCGGCACCATCGGCGTGGCAGTATTGCATGAAAAAATCAAAGCCAAAGTCGGCAAGATTCCCGAAGGCATCCCTTATTTCAGCGGCATTACCGTTGAAGACTGGTGGATCAACTATCCTTGGGACGCGCTGGACATTGACGAACACAACAAATTGGCCGCGCAAAACCAATAAATCTGGCACGACGTCGCAACAAGCCTTTTCATCTGATTTTCAATTCAATCTCCTGAAAATCAGATGAGTGTGCTTTTCCGATTATTTGAGGCCGTCTGAAACACACAAACCGGAGAACAACATGATTACACTGGCCGTAGATGCCATGGGCGGAGATGCAGGCCTTGCGATTACCGTCCCCGGTGCAGTGGATTTCCTGAAACAGCAATCCGACGTACATCTGATTATGGTCGGAGATGAAGCAGCAGTCCGCCAAGCATTAAGCTCGGCAGGCGCGCCTATGGACCGCATCACCGTCTGCCATGCAGCACAAGTTGTTGAAATGGATGAAGCGCCGCAATCCGCGCTGAAAAACAAAAAAGAATCATCCATGCGCATCGCCATCAACCAAGTCAAAGAAGGCAACGCGCAAGCCGCCGTATCGGCAGGCAATACCGGCGCACTGATGGCAACCGCCCGATTCGTCCTCAAAACCATTCCCGGCATTGAGCGCCCTGCCATCGCCAAATTCCTGCCTTCCGACAGCGAACACGTTACCCTAGCTTTGGATTTGGGTGCCAACGTTGACTGCACTCCCGAACAACTGGTTCAATTTGCCATCATCGGCAGCGAGCTGGTACACGCGCTGCACCCTGAAAAAGGCAGCCCGCGTGTCGCCCTTTTGAACGTCGGCACTGAAGACATCAAAGGTACGGATGCCGTCAAACAAACCTTTAAACTGTTGAGCAGCAGCAAACTCAACTTCATCGGCAATATCGAAAGCAACAGCGTTTTGTATGGCGAAGCCGATGTCGTTGTCGCAGACGGTTTTGTTGGCAACGTTATGCTCAAAACCATCGAAGGCGCGGTTAAATTCATGAGCGGCGCCATCCGTCGTGAATTCCAAAGCACCCTGTTCAACAAACTTGCCGCCATTGCCGCCCTGCCCGCGCTCAAAGGCTTGAAAGGCAAACTCGATCCGCGCAAATTTAACGGCGCCATCCTGCTTGGTTTACGCGGTATCGTGATTAAGAGCCATGGCGGAACCGACGAAGTCGGCTTCCGTTATGCTTTGGAAGAAGCCTACCACGAAGCCAAATCTGCCGGCCTCGCTCAAATCGAACAAGGCGTAGCCACCCAGCTGGCTGCTTTGGAAGCCGCCAAAGCAGCAGCCGAACAGGAAGAAACCGCTGCTCAAACAACAGAAGCTTAAGGCTGATATATACAGGCCGTCTGAAATTCCAAAAAGTTCAGACGGCCTGTTTTTATCTTTAATCACCGACTTCATTCTTAATATTGGGAATTTTCCCATTTTCGCTTACAATACCCGACTATCTGAATCAACTCTCTAAAAAGGCCGTTCTCATGCAATATGCCAAAATTTCCGGTACAGGCAGCTACCTTCCTGCCAACCGCGTCAGCAATGACGACCTTGCAAAAAAAGTGGACACTTCCGACGAGTGGATTACCACGCGTACAGGTATCAAATTTCGCCATATTGCAGACGACAGCGAAAAAACCAGCGATTTGGCCGCCGAGTCAGCGCGCCGCGCCTTGGCAGATGCCGGTTTGCAGGCTGACGATATCGACCTGATTATCGTCGCCACAGCTACCCCCGATATGCAGTTCCCTTCTACGGCAACCATCGTGCAGCAAAAATTGGGCATTGCCAACGGCTGCCCTGCCTTTGACGTACAAGCTGTGTGCGCCGGTTTTATGTATGCCCTAACCACTGCCAATGCCTACATCAAAAGCGGCATGGCGAAAAACGCTTTGGTTATCGGCGCTGAAACCTTCAGCCGTATCGTCGATTGGAACGACCGCACCACCTGCGTCCTCTTTGGTGACGGCGCAGGCGCGGTTGTCTTAAGCGCATCTGACGAACCGGGCATCATCCACAGCAAACTCAAAGCCGACGGCAACTACCTCGACCTTTTGAACGTCCCCGGACAAATCGCCAACGGCCAGATTTGCGGTTCGCCCTACATCAGCATGGACGGCCCCGGCGTATTCAAGTTTGCCGTCAAAATGCTGTCCAAAATCGCCGATGACGTTATCGAAGAAGCCGGTTACACCACCGATCAAATCGATTGGCTTGTGCCGCACCAAGCCAATAAGCGCATTATCGACTCTACCGCCAAACACTTGGGCTTGAGCATGGACAAAGTGATCTTGACCGTCCAAGACCACGGCAATACTTCCGCCGCCTCCATTCCGCTGGCACTGGATGTCGGTATTAAAACCGGCCAAATCAAACGCGGACAAAACCTCTTGCTTGAAGGCATCGGCGGCGGTTTTGCCTGGGGTGCGGTCTTAGTAAAATACTAACGATTGGGCCGTCTGAACACCCTTTTCAGGCGGCCTATTCTGCTAAACCCCATGAAATCCCTAACGTTTGCACTCTGCATCAGCAGCCTGTTTTTAAGCATAACGGCTGCAATATTGCCCAAACTGGCAATCGCCTATCTCGCACTGAGTGCATACGTTTTCCTGCTTTACTACCTAGACAAACAACGCGCACGCAACCACGGCAGACGCATACCCGAAGCAAAATTGCACCTGCTCAATCTGCTTGGCGGCTGGCCGGGCGGTTATTGCGGCAGCCTCGCATTCAGGCACAAAACCAGCAAACTCAGTTTTGTCCGCACCTTCCGACTGACCGCCGCAACCAATACTGTCGCCACCCTCCTTCTGCTGGCGGACACCCTCAAACATTCAAACCAATAAGGAATTACCATGTCTTTCGCATTCTTTTTCCCCGGACAAGGCTCACAAAGCCTAGGCATGATGAACGGCTTTGCCGAGCAAACCATCGTTAAAGCCACATTTGACGAAGCTTCCGCCGTATTGGGTCAAGACCTGTGGGCAATGATTAACGGTGAAGATGCCGAATTAATCGGACAAACCGTCAACACCCAGCCCATCATGCTGGCTGCCGGCATTGCCACCTACCGCGCCTATTTGGAAGCCGGCGGTAAAATCCCTTCAGTCGTTGCAGGCCACAGCCTCGGCGAATACACCGCCCTCGTCGCCGCCGGCGCATTGGATTTTGCAGACGCAGTCAAACTGGTTCGTCTGCGCGCCGAACTCATGCAATCTGCCGTACCGCAAGGCGTAGGCGCAATGGCCGCCATTTTGGGTTTGGAAGATGAACAAGTAAAAGCCATTTGTGCCGAAGCTGCACAAGGCGAAGTCGTTGAAGCCGTCAACTTCAACTCTCCAGGCCAAGTTGTGATTGCCGGTAATACCGCCGCAGTCGAACGCGCCATGGCCGCCGCCAAAGAAGCCGGAGCCAAACGCGCCCTGCCGCTGCCCGTTTCCGTTCCCTCACATTGCAGCCTCATGAAGCCTGCAGCCGAAAAACTTGCCGAAGCACTGAAAGACATCACCATCAAACAACCACAAATCCGCGTCATTCATAACGCCGATGTTGCCTCTTACGATGATGCCGACAAAATCAAAGATGCCTTGGTACGCCAACTGTACAGCCCGGTGCGCTGGACAGAAACCGTCAACGCGCTTGTTTCCGAAGGTATCACCGAATCCGCCGAATGCGGCCCCGGCAAAGTCCTCGCAGGCCTCGCCAAACGTATCAACAAAGAAGCCGTATGCAGCGCATTGACCAATGCCGATCAAGTGGCTGCATTTATCGAAGCCCACTAAAACGTTTTCAGACGGCCTTCCTCAAAAAGGCCGTCTTTAATTCTTAAATATAAACCAGTAAAATAACAACAGAAAAGATGGGGAAGAAATTCTAAATCAGAAAACATAGACACAAATTACAAGAAGGTTCATCTTAATAACCGTTTTTAATGCATATTTCAAACCAAGTAACTTTGCCAGACTCCTGCCTACAGGAAAATATAGTATGATATTTACAAATAATTGAAAATTGTCATAGAATGAATATAAATATCACAATTGTAAATACTGGAATTAAGTCGTCTAACTTATGGCAACTTGATTACGAAAACACCTTTAACAAGTCCTAATCAATATAAGAAATAGTTATGAGTAAAACAATATTATTTGGAATGCCTACTGTATCTGGATTGTATAAACTAATTGATAAGAATTTGAAATACCATGGTTTTAAAGTTATTAATATTACAGAAGACTTTGAAAACTTCCATTATCCTTCTATTTCTAGTTGGCTAAAAGTAAAATGGAGAAAATTTATTTACAAAGATATATCTGCTAAAAGAAATTTAAAATGTTCAACATTACAGAATATTATTACAGAGAAAATTAAGAACATTGGCGAATTAGACTATGCTTTATTAATTAGTGGCGACATATACAATAATGATTTTATTCAATTTCTTAATAAAATAAGTCAAAATGGTGTAGTTAATTATCAATTTGACGGTTTACATCGATTTCCTTCAATTTACTCTTTAATAAATGAATTTAATAGATGTTATGTTTTTGATTCAAATGATTTATATAATTCAGAGTACCGTCTCTTTCCTGCAACAAATTTCTATTTTGACTATGAGCTAGATAACCTTCCCGAAAGAACAGTAGATTTCTACTTCACAGGTGTTCATATGGACTCCCGAGCAAAAGTAATTGCTAATTTTGGACGCTATGCAAAAACAAGGAATAAGAGTACTGACATAAATATATTTTGGAAAAGATACGCAGATGGCAGAAAAATATACCCTGATGAGAGCATTACACTTATTGATAAAACAATCAGCTTTGAGGAAAATATTAAACGCGCCCAACATGCAAAAGTATTAATTGACTTTGTTATTGATAAGCATAATGGCTTATCTTTTCGCACTTTCGAAGCACTAGGAAATAAACAAAAGCTTATTACCACAAATACACAAGTAAAATACTATGATTTCTATCACCCTAATAATTTCCTAGTTTGGGATGGATATGATTTTGCACAGCTAGATGAGTTTTTAGCAAAACCCTACGTTGATATTGATGAGAAAATTCGACAAAAGTACAGCTTTAAGAATTGGATTAGTTATATACTACAAATTCAACCATATGAAGAAATAAAGCTTCCAAATCCAATAGAGGATATAAAAGTCAGACCATAATGATAGCCCCATATAAGAAATCAAAAACTCACTATCATATTTTTGGATAAATGTCTTTTAAATTTCTATTAATATGAAAATTAAACTTATAATTTAACTGAAGACTAAAAATAGGGCGAAAATGCATAAACATCAACCTCTTATATCCATTATTATTCCATGCTATAACTCAGCTATTTACATCAAGGAAACTTTATCAAGTATTTATCACCAGTCTTATCAAAACTTTGAAATTATAGCTATTGATGATGGATCAAACGACAATACCTTAGAAATTCTATATGAAGAAGCAAAAAAAGAATCTAGATTAAAAGTACTTTCACAAGAAAATACTTACTGCGTTAAAGCTCGTATTCATGCTATTCAACATGCCCGTGGTGATTATCTTGTTTGTCTAGATTCAGATGATCTTTTGGGAATAGACTATTTGAAAGTATGTGTAGATGCAGCTGAAGCTGATAAGAAATTAGCAATTGTATATACCGATGCCTTTCTTTTTGGTGCGAGAAATGAACCATGGAAGTTACCTAAATTTGCCTTACCAGACTTTTTACTGCAAAACTGCATCTATATTACTGCCTTAATCCGAAAAAAAGATTACGATTCAGTGGGTGGCTTTGATAGCAACATGACTTTTATTGAAGATTGGGAACTGTTTATTTCCATCATTAAAAATGGTGGAAAAGTCAAACGGATTCATCAGCCTTTATTTTACTACCGACAACGACTCGACGAATCATCAGTGAGTAATTTAGCCTCTGATATAAAAGTCTCAGACAACCTACTAAAAATTTATAATAAACACTATGATTTTTACAAAGAAAACGGGATTTTCCTACAACTTTTAACTTCATACACACTAAAACAATATGAATTAAAACGAAAAAAATATAACAATCCTTTGAGAAAATATTTTTATAAATGGTTTAACCCCAGAAGATATCAAAAAATCCAACCCTACTTGGAATAGTAACAAATGAAACGAATATTAAAAAAAATATTTCATACTTGGAAAATACAACGTCAGCTTCAAGCAAATTATCACTTTATTTCAAGTAATCCTTATATATATAAGTCAGAAAACTATCCAGATAGTTTTCTAAGTAAGGTTATTAAGCAAACAACATTCATAATTGACAAGAATCCCGTTCCTAGAAAAATTTACACTTTTTGGACTGGTAACAATCCTATGTCAGAATCCCGTCAATCGCATTTTGAGCTTCTGAAACTAGTTGCAGGAGTAGAAGTGGTATTGATTACTCCAAATAATTTATCAGAATATATTTTACCTGAGTATCCACTGCACCACGCATTTAAATACTTATCCTTAGTACATAAAGCTGATTATCTACGTTGCTATTTTATGCATCATTACGGTGGAGGTTATAGTGATATTAAAGCTGCTCAATACAATTGGAGTCCTGTTTTTGACACTTTAGATTGTAGTAATGCATATTTTATTGGCTATCCTGAGATTAAAGTAGAAGACTTAGCACCTGTTGAAGGCAAGATTGGCGAAGATATGCAATGTTACTTTAGTATCATAGCTGGAAATGGCGCCTATATTTTTCGCAAACAAACCCCTTTTACTCAAGAATGGTATAACGAACTATTAAATAGAATGGATAATTACGCTGAGCAACTGGAGAATAATCCTGGTAACGTTCTAGGCAATAACCCTGGATACCCTATCCCTTGGACAAATATATTAGGAGATATATTTCACCCTTTATGCTTGAAATATACTGATAAAATTCTCCTTGATAATACTTTACGTCCAAATTTGGAAAACTATCGTTAAATTAATAGCGTGGTTAACATCTAAACATTTAATTACTATTTATACAGCATGTAATATAAATAGTATCAAAAGGAAACAACATGAGTACACAAGATTTGAGCGGCAAAATCGCTTTGGTAACCGGCGCATCGCGCGGTATTGGTGCGGCGATTGCCGATACTTTGGCTGCGGCCGGTGCAAAAGTTATCGGTACAGCCACCAGTGAGAGCGGTGCGGCTGCAATCAGCGAACGCTTGGCACAGTGGGGCGGCGAAGGCCGTGCATTGAATTCTGCCGAACCTGAAACCATCGAAAACCTGATTGCCGACATCGAAAAAGAATTCGGCAAACTGGATATTCTGGTCAACAACGCTGGCATTACCCGCGACAACCTCCTGATGCGCATGAAAGAGGAAGAGTGGGACGACATCATGCAGGTTAACCTCAAATCTGTGTTCCGCGCATCCAAAGCCGTATTGCGCGGCATGATGAAACAGCGTGCCGGCCGCATCATCAACATCACATCCGTTGTCGGCGTGATGGGCAATGCCGGCCAAACCAACTATGCGGCCGCAAAAGCAGGCTTAATCGGCTTCTCCAAATCTATGGCGCGTGAAGTCGGCAGCCGTGGCATTACCGTCAACTGTATTGCCCCCGGCTTTATCGACACCGATATGACCCGCGCACTGCCGGAAGAAACCCGCAAAACCTTTGAAGCGCAAACTTCTTTGGGCAAATTCGGTGAAGCGCAAGATATTGCCGATGCAGTCTTGTTCTTGGCTTCTGATCAGGCAAAATACATTACCGGTCAGACACTTCATGTCAACGGCGGCATGTTGATGCCTTAAACCGTTTGTTTATTTAAAGGCCGTCTGAATATTTCAGACGGCCATTTTTGTCAATCAAAACACTACTTTACATTCTATCTTGATATAATCTTAATAATCCGTTAGATAACGCTCGAAACAGTAAGTCCAAATAAGCATGATACGGGAAATCAAATCGCAGAAATGAAGTTCATTCCGTGCGTTTTTATTTGGGTTTGCTGTCGGTTTTCGACGTGTTTCAGACGGCCTATATAACAATAGCTACTTTTAACGAAAGGCCGCCCACTCTATGCACGAATTCTCCCTCGGTCCCATTGTCATTGTCCTGTTGGTTTCCGTCATTACGGTTATCTGCTGTCGCAAGTTCAACATTCCTTCCATGCTCGGTTATCTTTTGGTCGGTTTTATTGCCGGTCCGGGTATGTTCAAACTGATTCCGCAAAGCCACGCCACCGACTATTTGGGCGAAATTGGCATTGTGTTCTTGATGTTCAGCATCGGTCTCGAATTCTCCCTGCCCAAACTCAAAGCCATGCGCCGCCTCGTATTCGGTTTGGGCGGTTTGCAAGTCATCGTTACCATGCTCTCGATTATGGGCATTTTGATGGCAATGGGCACGCCGTTTAACTGGGCGTTTGCCACTGCGGGCGCACTGACCATGTCGTCCACCGCCATCGTCAGCCGCATTCTGTCGGAGAAAACCGAGCTGGGTCAGCCGCATGGTCAAATGGCCATGGGTGTTTTGCTGATGCAAGATATTGCCGTTGTACCGCTGATGATTCTGATTCCGGCACTTGCAGGCGGCAGCGAAGGCAACTTGTGGGTAGAGCTGGGCTTGGCCGGTTTGAAAATGTTGCTGACCTTGGGCATTTTATTCGTTGTCGGCAGCCGTGTGATGTCGCGCTGGTTCAGACTGGTTGCCAAACGCAAATCGTCCGAACTCTTTATGATCAACGTTTTGCTGGTTACTTTGGGCGTAGCCTATCTGACAGAGCTTGAAGGCCTGTCTATGGCATTGGGCGCATTCGTTGCCGGTATGCTGCTTTCCGAAACCGAATACCGTATTCAGGTGGAAGACGACATCCGTCCATTCCGCGATATCCTGCTTGGCTTCTTCTTCATTACCGTCGGTATGAAGCTGGATATTCAGGCGCTGATCGGCAACTGGCAGCAAATCCTGATTTTGTTGGCAATCCTGTTGGTCTTGAAAGCACTGGTCGTCTTCATTATCGCTTTACGCATGAAAAACCCTACGAGCGATAGTCTCAAGAGTGCGCTTTATTTGGCGCAAGGCGGCGAGTTCGGTTTCGTGATGCTGGCTATTTCCAGCAAAATCAATATGGTTTCGCCCGAATTGGAACAAGCAGCCACTGCAGCCGTCTTGCTCTCCATGATTGCCGCACCATTCATTTTGGGCAGCAGCGATGCCATCGTCAGCCGCTTCGTTAAATCCGACTGGGACATGAAAGCCTTGGACTTGCACTCCATGTTGGTGGAAACCATGAGCAAATCCGAACACGTCCTGATTATAGGTTTCGGACGCGGCGGTCAATCGGTTGCCCGTGTATTGGCGCAAGAAGGCATCCCCTACTTTGCCCTTGACTTGGACATTGCCCGCGTACAAGTGGCACGCAACGCAGGTGAACCAGTTTCCTTTGGCGATGCCAAACGCCGTGAAGTCTTGGAAGCCGCCGGCTTGGGACGCGCCAAAATGGTGGTCATCACGCTGAACAATATGCATGAAACACAACATGTTCTCGGCAACATCATGTCTATGCATCCGAGCATGCCGGTTTATGTTCGCGCTACGAATGACGATTATGTCAAAACCTTTACCGAAATGGGTGCGGAAGAAACCGTCTCCGATACCAAAGAAACCAGCTTGGTACTGGCAAGCTATGCCATGTTGGGCCACGGTCTCTCTTACAACCATGTTTATCAAACCATAACCCACATCCGTCACAGCCGCTATGCATCTTTGCAAGACTTGTTTGTCGGCAGTGATGATGACAGTTTCTCCGACGAAGACAGCAAGGCCGTCTGCCGCCATGCCTTCCCATTGCAAGGCGAGGCACACGCCCTCGGTAAAACCATCCGTGAATTACCATTGGCAGCGCATTATCTGAAACTATTGTTTATCCGCCGCAATACCGGAAAAATCCAAGACCTTGACCCTGATTTCGTTCTGGAAACCGGTGACATTTTGGTTGTCGCAGGCAAGCAAGAAGAAATTATTTCCTTTGAAAACTGGTGCTTGCAGGGAGATATCTAATTATCGGCAAATAAATCTTGCGCGCGTCAGGATTTTTTGGTTTAATAGCGTCTTCGCAATTTTGCGCATGGGTGATTAGCTCAGTTGGTAGAGCGTCTGCCTTACAAGCAGAATGTCGGCGGTTCGACTCCGTCATCACCCACCAAGTTTCTTTTTCATTGTCTTTGACAGTGGATGCGCGGTGGTAGCTCAGTTGGTTAGAGTACCGGCCTGTCACGCCGGGGGTCGCGGGTTCGAGCCCCGTCCGCCGCGCCATTATTTAAAAATACTGATTCTTCAGTATCTCCCTTTTTCGGGTGATTAGCTCAGTTGGTAGAGCGTCTGCCTTACAAGCAGAATGTCGGCGGTTCGACTCCGTCATCACCCACCACTTTCCTTTTCATTGTCTTTGACAATGGATGCGCGGTGGTAGCTCAGTTGGTTAGAGTACCGGCCTGTCACGCCGGGGGTCGCGGGTTCGAGCCCCGTCCGCCGCGCCATCAAGTTAAAAATAAAAATACCGGTTTTTACCGGTATTTTTTTCGTCTATACCCTATGCCTTTTTATAAAAAATCGAGCTTTTTAAATAGTATAAACAGGACAGCACAATAAAGCAGACATATGGTTTGAGTCCTGAAAGACCATCTATCTCAAGCTGATTCACACCAAACGCTTATTCATTAAATCCCTTTCAAAATAGACATAAATACTTGCCTCCCCTTCTTACACAAAGGCCGTCTGAAAACGTCAATACATTTTCAGACGGCCTTTTTTAGCTTATCAAGCCTGATACCTAATCATGCAGGAGGCCTTAGCATCAATCCAATGATCTCCGCCCGGCTGAACAATTTTAGACACCAGCTTATCCAAGTCGCGTAAATAATCGGTTGATTTCTGGCTGTTGATAATGACGACAACCAGCAACGGCTTTTCACCTAACCAATACCCAGCCAGTGCGCGGACATCTTTAAGCGTACCAGTTTTGAGGCGTAGGTTTTCACCGGGCTGCTTCAAGCGTGTTTTAAGCGTGCCGTCTTTACCGGCAATCGGCAGCGTACTGATAAACTCGTTTTTAAACGGGCTGAAGTAGGCTTTTTCCAACATTTGCGCCATCATTCGCGCATTGAGCCGTTCAACGCGGGACAGGCCTGAGCCGTTTTCCAACACCAGCCCTTCCGTATTAATACCGGCAACCGCCAGCTCGCTTTTTACGATAGACGCAGCCTTGGCCTGCGCCAGCTTGTAATCAGACATGTTTCCGGCAAATTTAAGGAAAACCGAACGGGCAATCAGATTATTGGAATGCTTGTTCATATCGGTGAGGATATCGGTAAGCGGTTTGGATAGATGACTCGCCAACACATGCGCGTCATGAGGCGCGACACCTGTTGTCAGGCCGTCTGAAACCGTGCCGCCTTGTTGGCGCCATTGGTTGACAAAACTTTTGCCGACAAATTCTTTCATGCTGTACATATTCAGATACAGCTCTTTGCCCAAGCAGCTTTCCGGCAGCTTGCCCGATACGGTCAGCGTATTGTTTTTATAGGAAGTCTTCATGTGGTTTTTTAAAACACTGCACTTCCCTTCTTTATTCTCAAGCGTCAATTTGTTTTGAATGTTCAGATTCGGCAGCGGCGGATTGGTACGGATGACCAAGCTTCCGTCTTCTTCTTTTTCAGCACGCAGTTCAACGGTTTTATACGCCAACATATTGGGATCGGGCGGCGTCATAAAGCTTTCGGCAGAATCGGAAGCAAAATCATCCGGATTCTTCACATCGCCCCACAGGCTGCGGTCGAGTATCAGATGTCCGTCAATATGGCGTATGCCCTTATCGCGCATCTGTTGCTGCATTTGCACCAGATCATGCTGGTCAAACACAGGATCGCCGCTCCCCACCCAATACACATTGCCTTTCAGCGTATCGCCTTTGATTAGGCCGTTGGTTTTAAACTCGGTTTTCCAACGATAATCGCCGCCCAACATACGAAACGAGGTAAACGCCGTTACCAGCTTCATGGTCGAAGCAGGATTGCGCAATTCATCGGCACGGTGTTCGGCAATCACTTTGCCGCTGTCCAATTCCTGCACATAAACAGAAATCTCATTTTCAGGAATACGCCCGAAATCCAAAGCCCATGACGGACAAACCGCCATCATCAGGCCGATTGATAAAATACATTTTAACTTCATTGTGTTACAAAATCTTATAAATTCTTACGAGGTGCTTAGGCCGTCTGAACGTTTCAGACGGCCTTTTTCTTTATTTCTGATGCGCTTTCAAACGTAAAGCAAACATAACAACCACAACACCGACAACCAAAGCGCAACCCATCGCCAAATGGATACCGTCCAGCATTGCCTGTTGCGGCATATCTGCACTGGAAAGTTTCTCACCGATATTGGTCGCACCGACAAAAAACGCCGCGCCGATGGCACCGGCAATCGGGTTGATGGTAGTCAAAATTGCCGCACCGTGCGGATTGAGCGTTTTTGGCAACGCGTTCAGACCATGGGTTTCGCCGGTTACACAAGCAGACACGGAAAGCGCCAACAGCGTAAACATCGCCGTCAACATCACCACTTGCGTATCAATCCGCAAAAACAGCCACAATACCGCCAGCGACACCACCAGCATCACTGTTGCTGGCAAAACAACAAAGTATCCGCCCTTTTTGTCCAACAATTTGCCGAACAAAGGCGCGGCAACTGCTTGGGCAATACTGGCAGGCATCAGAATCAGGCCGGTTGCCGTACCGGTCAGCATCAACACTTGCTGCGTGTACATCGGCACCATCAACTCCAAGCCCAAGAACAGGAATATCGCACCGGCCAAAATCACAACGCAATATCTGAACTGTTTGTATTCAAACGCACGAAGGTTCAACAACGGTGTAGCCAAACGGAACTGACGGTGCGCAAACCAACCCACCAGCACAATGGAAGCGGCAAAGAGCAGGATAAATTCCACCAGCGGCATATGGGCAAAATTACTGCTCGCATAAACCAACCCGCCGAAGCCTGCAATCGACAGCACAGCCGACAACATATCAATTTTCGGACGGCTGATGTTACTCAAATTAACCGTCAAATATTTACCCACCAGCACCATTGCCGCCAACATAAACGGCGCGGTAAAACCGAACAGCACGCGCCAATGCGTATGGTCGATGATGATGCCCGACAGCGTCGGCCCCATTGCAGGCGCGGCGGTAAACATCATGGTAATCACACCCATCGCCGTTCCGCGCTTGTTGGGTGGAAAAATCGACAACACGCCGTTAAACAGAAGCGGGACAAAAAACGCGGCAGACACTGCCTGCACCATCCGACCGACCACCAATACGCCAAACGTCGGTGCAAACGCGCAAATCAGTGATCCTGCTAAAAACGTTGCCTGCGTAAACAGCACCATTTTGCGCGTTTCAAACCATTGGATCACGCCGGCCGTAATCGGCGTAAATGCCCCCATGACCAGCAAAAAGCCCGTTGTCAGCCATTGAACCGTGGTCTTATCGACACCGAAATCTTTCATAATCGGCGTAAGCGCGACATTCAGCAGCGTGTCGTTGAGATAGCCGAAAAATGCGCCGATGAATAAGGTGGCGACAATGGTTTTAGCTGGAAAGTCGGGATTGTCGGCATAGTATTCGTGTGCCGTTGCGTCCTCTTGCGAATCAGAAGCGTGCATAATAATTTGAAATATCAGCGAAACCGTTATTTTAGCATAAACCATTTTGACAGGCCGTCTGAAACCTTGACCGCTTCCCCAGATAACACTAAAATTTAGAATTGTTTTCATTTTTATTATTAAACAGGAGAAAAACATGTCAAAGAAAGTCAGCATCTTGGTCGGCAGCCTGCGTAAAGGCTCGTTCGCACGAAAAGTCGCACAAAACGTCATTTCCATGTTCCCTGAAGGCTACGAAGCGCAAATTGTCGAAATCGGCCATTTGCCTTTATACAACTTCGACTACGACGATCCTGCCGTTACCGACTTCCCCACTCCATCCAGCTATACCGAGTTCCGTGAAACCATCAAAGCCTCTGCCGGCGTATTGTTCGTGACTTCCGAAAACAACCGTACCGTCCCCGCCTGCCTGAAAAACGCCATCGACATCGGTTCCAAACCCAATGCCGATGTTGCCTGGAAAAAAACACCTGCCGGCATCATCAGTCATTCTGTCGGCAAAATGGGGGGTTATAGCGCGCAAAAAAATCTGCGCCTTGCCCTTTCGTATTTCGATATGCCATTGACCGGCCAACCGGAAGTGTTCCTCGGCAACTCGCCTACCCTGTTTGACGACAACGGCCAGCTTATCGAATCCGCGCGCGGCTTTGTTCAAGGCTATATCGACCAATTGGTTGCTTTGATTGAGAAAAACCCTAAATAATTGGGATTGAAGCATACAGGCCGTCTGAAAAACGAAATTTCAGACGGCCTCATCTTTTGCAAAAAATCAGTTTTTCGACAGCTCCTAAATTTTTACTAATTGAGTGTGGTTATAATCACTATCCACCCATCCTCCGGAGAACTTCCATGCGCGTATTATTGGTTGAAGACGATGCCATGATTGCCCAAGCCGTCAGTGCCAACCTGAAAGACACCGGCTACGCTGTCGATTGGGTCAACCGCGGTTCGGAAGTTGCCGCAGCAGTGGCGGCGCAAGCATACGATTTGCTGCTCTTAGATTTGGGTTTGCCCGGCAAAGACGGTTTGGACGTATTGGCGCAAATCCGCAACGGCGGCTGTACCGTCCCCGTCTTAATCGTGACCGCGCGCGATGATTTGCACAGCCGCCTCAACGGCCTAGACGGCGGCGCAGACGACTACATCGTCAAACCCTTCGACATGGCGGAACTGCAAGCCCGTATGCGCGCCGTATTGCGCCGACACGGCGGTCAGGCGCAAACGCTGCTGACCAACGGCATCATCACGCTCAACCCTTCCACCCATCAGGCGGAAGTAGTCGGGCAGGAACAGTCCATCATGCTCAGCAACAAAGAATTTGCCGTCCTCCAAGCCCTGCTGCTGCGTCCGGGCATGATTCTGTCGCGCAGCGATTTGGAAGACAAAATCTACGGCTGGGGCGAAGAAGTCGAAAGCAACGCCGTTGACTTCCTGATTCACACCTTACGCAAAAAACTCGGCAAAGAAGCGATTCAAAACGTTCGCGGGGTCGGCTGGCTGGTTGCACAAAACAACCAGGCCGTCTGAAAAACCAAAACAACACCAACACACAAACCATGCAACGCCTTATCCACACCATCAAACAATCCCTGCAAGTCCGGATCAGCCTCGCCCTGATCTGTATGCTCCTGCCCCTCTCCATTCTTGCAGGCATATTTTCATATTACGATACTTATCACGAAACCCAAGAGGTTCAAGACGACCTGTTGCGCCAAGTCGCGAACTATCTCGACCCGAGCGATGCCGATGACGAGAAACACTCACTCGACAACGACAACAAGATTTCCGTTCAATTTCCCAATACGCCCAACCCCATTGTCAGCCTGCCTGAGAAGATTTCAGACGGCCTGCACACCATTCAGGCCGATGACGACGACGATTACTACCGCGTTTATACCCGCAACACCAAGCAAGGCCGCATCGCTGTCATGCAGGAAAGCGACTACCGCGAAGAGCTGGCCGAAATGGCCGCCGTACAGAGCATCCTCCCCATGCTCCTCGCCCTGCCCCTGATTATCCTGCTCACCGTCTGGATTACCCACCGCGCCATGCGTTCCGTCAAAACCCTGTCCAACGATTTGGAACAGCGCAAAATCAACGACCTCTCGCCGATGGACACGCAAAACATTCCCAGCGAAATCCAAGGCTTTGTCATCGCCATCAACAACCTGTTGCAGCGTACCGACGAAAACGTCCGCCAACAGCAACGCTTTATCGCCGATGCCGCACACGAATTGCGCAGCCCCATGACAGCCCTTTCCCTTCAGGCAGAGCGGCTCAACAATATGCATCTGTCCGCCGAAGCACGCGAGCAGTCCGCCCTGTTGCAACAAAGCATACAGCGCAACCGCCACCTGCTCGAGCAACTCCTTTCCCTCGCACGCGCCCAAGCACCCGAAACCCAACGCCCTAAAACCCTGATCAGCCTGCAAAACCAGTTCCGCCGCGTCTTGCAGGAACTCATGCCGCTGGCGCTGGCCAAAGGTCAAGACATCGGCGTCGCCGTTGAAAACGACTGCCAAATCCACGCCGACGACACCGAAATCTACACCCTCATCAAAACCTTTACCGACAACGCCATCCGCTATACCCCAAAAGGCGGCCGCATCGATTTAGGCTTTGACGAAACCGCCGAATACCTCAACATCTGGGTGGAAGACGACGGCCCCGGCATTCCCCCAAGCGAACGCCAACGCGTTATCGACCCCTTCTACCGCATTCTCGGCACCGAACAACAAGGCACCGGCTTGGGGCTGTCCATTGCAGACACCATTGTCAAACGCTATCAAGGCCGTCTGAAACTGGCCGACAGCCGACACTTTGACAGCGGCTTGTTGATTATTGCCGAGTTGGATAAAAAGACGCTTTAAATGGTTGACCCGCTCAAATTGGTTTATCTAGCTTTAATCCGATGAATCAAAACGCTTTAAAACCAAAGGCCGTCTGAAAATGACTTTCAGACGGCCTTTTTATATTTTAAAGCAAACCTCATTCATTCCTCACAAATACGGCTGCAAGGTTTGGCGGAGGATTTCCATATCAGTAATTTCGGTAATATTGGCTTTGCCCAAGTATTCCAAACCGACAAAACGCATGATGCCGCTGCTGACTTTTTTGTCATGGCTCATGTGTTCAACCCATTTTTCAAAGGAGAAAACAGGCGGCGCAGACGGGAGGGAGGCGGCTTCCATTAAAGCGGCAATGCGGTCGGTATCGGCTTGTCGGGTTTTGCCCAAAATTTGCGACAACCGGGAAGCGAGGACGCAACCGGCGGCAACGGCTTCACCGTGCAGCCATACGCCGTAGCCCATTTCAGCCTCAATGGCATGGCCGAAAGTGTGGCCGAGATTAAGCCATGCGCGGATGCCCTGCTCGGTTTCGTCTTGGGCAACAATATCGGCCTTCATTTGGCAGCAATGGTAAACGGCTTCTGCCATTTTTTCTTGGTGTTGCGCCATCAGGTCGGCCATATTTTCTTCCAACCAAGCAAAAAATTCGGCATCGCCCAATGCGCCGTATTTGATGACTTCGGCCATACCTGCGGAAAGTTCGCGTTGCGGCAGCGTTTGCAGGGCGGTCAAATCGGCCAGCACGGCTTGTGGCTGGTAGAATGCGCCAATCATGTTTTTACCGAGCGGATGGTTGATGGCGGTTTTACCGCCGACCGAGGAATCGACCTGACTGAGCAAGGTGGTCGGCACTTGGATAAAAGGTGCGCCACGCTGATAAGTCGCCGCGGCAAAGCCGACCATATCGCCTATCACGCCGCCGCCCAAAGCGATTAAAGTGGTTTTGCGCTCGGCACGGTTTTGCATCAAGCCATCGTAAATCAGGTTGAGCGTCTGCCAGTTTTTATATTGTTCGCCGTCGGGAAGGATGATGCTGAAATGCGGTACGCCCAGTCTGTCTAAGGCCGTCTGAAGCTGTTTGAGATACAGCGGCGCAACGGTTTCGTTGGTAACGATGGCTGCTTTTTTGCCTAAATAGGGCTGAAGCAGCGTATCGGCCTGCTCAATCAGTTTATGCCCGATAAAGATGGGGTATTGATGGAATGGGGTTTGAACAGTCAGTGTGCGCATAGTATTCCTTTGCAAAGCGTATTTATTCGCCTAAAGCCTGTATCAGGCGTTTGAGCGTTTTGTGACAGCTGTCGGATTCGATGACGAGATGGGCGGTTTGACGGTACAGCGTATCGCGTTGGTCATACAGCTCTTGCAGTTTAGCCAAAGGGTCGGCAACTTGCAACAGCGGCCGGTTGCTGTCGTAACGGGTACGCTCCAGCAAGGTTTCGGGGCTGGCATGCAGATAAACAACCGTGCCGTTTTGGCGCAAAATCTGTCTGTTTTCACTGCGCAATACGGAGCCGCCACCGGTCGATAAAACGATGTTGCGCCAGGAAGCGAGCTTCTTCAGCATATTGGTTTCACGGTTGCGGAAGCCTTCCTCCCCTTCCATCTCAAAAATGGTCGGAATGGTTACGCCCGAAGAAGTGCAGATTTCGTAATCGCTGTCGTAAAACGGGCATTCAAACATTTGGGCAAGCTGCTTGCCCAAAGTGGTTTTGCCCGCGCCCATCAGCCCGATTAAAATTAAATTGCCGTTGATTTTTTCCATGTAGGTCATTTTATACGATATGGTGGTTTCGTGGAAAAGTTCGTCGTCTTTCAGACGGCCTTTTCATCTCAGGCCGTCTGAAAACCAAAACAGGCATACCTTTGCAGATATGCCTGTTTGTCATTTTAAAAATCAGTAACGCAAATTGTTACCCACATTATCCATAATGCGCGGCGTAATGAAGATCAACAGCTCACGGCGGTTTTCACGTTTGCCGCGTGATTTGAACAGATTGCCAACAACAGGAATATCGCCCAAAACAGGTACTTTGTTCACTGCATTGGTGCTTTCTTCTTCGTAAATACCGCCGACAATCAGCGTGCCGCCATCTTCAACCATGGCTTGGGTATTCAAGTGTTTGGTGTTGATACACTTGGTTGTCAGAGAATCCACGGTACAGTCGATCGGGGTATCACGATTAATCTTCACAGTCATGATGATTTGACCGTCAGGCGTAATGTTCGGCGTTACGGTCAAGCCCAAAACAGCTTTCTTGAAGGTAATCGAAGTCGCACCGCTGGAAGAAGCCTCTTGGTAAGGAATTTCCGTACCGGATTCAATTTTGGCTTCTTTGCGGTCTTGTGTCAGCACACGCGGATTGGAAATGGTTTTGCTCTTACCTTGTTCTTCAGACGCACTGATTTCCAAACCCAATGCGCCGGACGAGAACGCACGCACCAGCGCAATGCTGTTGACTGCGGCTGCGGTCGGCAGACTGACGTTCGGATCCAAAGTCCATGTGCGGTAGCCTACGTCGCCACGGTTAAACGAGGCATTGGTATTGTAGTTGGTTTGCGCATTGCTCCAGTTGCTGCCCCATGCGTTACGGCCACTTGCACCACCGGAACCGAATTTAACGCCCAAGTTGCGGAAGAAGGTATCTTCTGCTTCGACAATGCGCGCTTCCACCATCACTTGACGGGTTGGAACGTCCAATTCATCAATCAGTTTGCGGAATTTCTCAATCACGCCGCGGTTGTCGGTCACGATCAGCGTATTGGTGGCCGGATCGATTAAGGCGCTGCCTCGGTTGCTCAACAGAGTATTGCGGGTATTGGAATTATTGCTGTCGTATTCTTCCAAACGCAGAATTTTGCGGAATTCTTCCACGTTTTTGTATTTCAACTGGAAGGTCTGAGAATACAGCGGACCCAATTCGGCAATCTCTTTTTCAGCCTGCAAGAAGGCTTTGTCTTTTGCCAACAATTCATCGCGAGGTGCGATATTGATGATGTTGCCTTGACGGCGCATATCCAAATTGCGCGCCTGCATAACCAAGTCTAAAGCCTGATCCCAAGGTACATCTTTCAGGGACAGGGTCATGGTACCTTTGACAGTATCGCTGGCAACAATATTCACACCGGATTCTTTTGCCAAAATCTGCAAGATGGTCCGAACTTCTACATCTTGGAAATCCAAAGAAATTTTACGGCCTTTGAACGATTTGTTCGCATTGTGGTTCAAGCCACCAGATTCGGTATTGGCGGCTTTAGGCGATACTTCAAATACAAAGCGTCCGGCAGAAGCTTTGGTATTGATATCCCAATTCGCATTATTATTGCGGATAATAAGCTGGGTAGAATTGCCGATACGTTTGAGCGTAACGTTTTGTACAGGCGTATTGAAGTCAGCCACATCCAAACTGCGTTGCGCTTGTGTCGGCAGCGTATGGTTTTTCAATGTCACAACCACGCGGTCGCGCTGCTGTTTAATGTCCGGCTGCCCGCTAAAACCTGGGGCAGACAATTCAATAATGCCGGAATTGCGTGCGCCTTTGCGGAAATCGATATTGGCGGCCGAAACGGCTTGATAAGCCTGAGTAGCGCGCGCGGTAGACGGTGTAGCCGCACGTTCATTGGCAACGGCAGCATTGGTTTGGTCAGTAGATTCGTTTACAAATACCCAAACTTCGTTGCCGCGAATCTCAGTATTGTATTGGCTGATTTTGTTCAAACCCAAAACCACGCGTGCACGGTCATTGTTTTGCGCCGCAGTAATTTGATTCAGCAATGGGTCGGCATATTCCAAAACAGGCTGAGGCAAACGGATATTAGTGTTGGCAAAATCCAATGCAATACGCGCCGGAGTAGATGTTACAAAACCATGAGGTGTAGTGACGTCTTTGTCGAAACGGATTTTGATGATTTTTTGGTTGTCAGGCAAAGTGGAAACGTTGATATCAGTAATATTGCCTGCAAAGGCCGTCTGAACAGCGAGGGCAACGCTGAAGCCGGCAAATAATTTTGTCATGTGCTTGGTTTTCATAATCGAGTGAGACCCCTAAATTAATTTGAATTCGAACTATCTGAGCTATTGGAAGAATCCGCCTCTTTACTGCTCAATGGCAATTCGGCCTTCCGGTACACCCAGTTGCCGTAGCTGTCTTCAACTTGCTCGGTCAAGATAATTTTATCTTCGGTAATACTTTGGATTCTGCCGTAATTCTGACCGATATAGTTTCCAGGATAAACGGTATAAACATGGTCGTTGACCTTGATAAATCCGGAAACTTTGCCGCCGCTTTGCAGCGTTCCGACAAAGGCCATGTTTTCCAAACTGAAGGCTTCCAATGTTTCTTTCGGACGGTTCACATCCGGCGCATTGCCGCCTTTAGGGGCAGTGTCCAAACGGCGTGAATCAAACGCATTCATGCCTTTAAAGTTCGGCGGGCTATACGGCTTAGGCAATGTAACCGTCGGCTCTTCAAACGGAATAATCTTGGATTTTGCTTCCTGACGGGTTTGCGTCATCCATTGAGTCAAATCTTCATAGCTTTGCGTACAGGCTGCCAAGGGAAGAAGACTTAAGAGTAAGATGATTTTTTTCATGATTTCCCTATTCTTTTATTTTTGCTCATTCTCGGCAGGTTTGCCTTCTTCTTGTGCCTGTTGCGCAGCCAATTCGGCAGCAATCTCTTCGGCCGGACGTGCTTTGTAAGTCGTCGCAATCGCGCTCAATGTCAATTCGCCTTTATTGCCTTTGCCTTCTTTATCCTCGCCTGCATTCACGAGTTTCAAAGAATCTAAAGTAATAATGCGCGACAAATCGCCTACATCACGGGTAAATTGGCTGATCTGTGAATATTTGCCTGTAATGGAAATCTGATACGGCAGTTTTTGAATCGGACCATCGTTTTCAGGTTGGATCGGTGCAACGCTGTCCAAACGCAGTCCGTTGGTTGAACCTGCCTGATGCAGCTCTTGAATCAGGTTCGGAATTTCCGCATCGGTTGGAAGTTGTTTCAACAAAACGTCAAATGCAGAACGAATCGAAGCCAATTCAGCTTTCAAATTGTTCAAGCTTGCCGCCTGAATGCTTTTACGCGTAAAGGTTTCCTTCAACTCTTCTTCTTTGGCTTCCTGCGTATTCAAGGTTTCAATCTGATCTTTAAATACGCCGACATAGCCCAAAGCCAACATACCGACAATCAATAAACCTGCCAACAAAAGTTTTGAAGGCATATTGAGCAGGTACAGGTTTTGTACGTCCAATTGTTTCAGGTTTTTAGATGCCATTATTGAGCCTCCGGAGCAGGTTCTGCCACAGGTTCGGCCACTTCACCGCTGCTTTGGGCAGTCGGTGCAGGAGCCGGCGTATTCACTTGGTTGATTGAAGATTTCAAAGTAAATTCTTGGTAGTTATCTACTTTTTTAATACTCAACAATTCAGGCTGCAAGAAAATACCTGTACTCGGCAGGGAGCGCATCATAACGGCGATTTTATTGTCGCTGATGGCATGGCCACTGATTTTATAGCTGGTCGGGCTTTCTGCTTCCAACGCAGTCAAATAAGTATTATCGGGCGTAAGCGCATTCAAAGAATCAAGGATATAGGCCGCTTGATAGCGTTTTTCCTGTAACTCTTCAACTTTCAGTTTTTTGGCCAAGAAGGCTTCTTTTTCTTGCTGAAGTTTATCGATTTCGCCCAATTCTCTATCAAGTCTGTCGATTTCGGTTTGCAGGAAGTTGTTGCGGCCTTCTTGATTGCGGATGGCACTGTCAATACCGAGATAGGTAGCGGCCGCCAAGCCCAAACCTACTGCAAAAGCGCCAAGCATCAATATTTTGAATTGCTGTTGCTTGCGCTGTTTAATCTCTTCCCGATATGGAAGAAGGTTGATTCTGGTTAATTCGATCATGTTCTCAAAGTCCCCTTAATGCCAATCCGAACGCCAAAGTCAGTGACGGCGCATCAATTTGAAACTGCGGCAATTCTACTTTTGCACTGCGTTCCACATATGAAATCGGATGCAGATATTCTGTTGCCGTATTGGTTTGCGAGAAAATGCTTTCTGCCAAACCTGCCTGCTGCGCGG
>NZ_JAPWBB010000019.1:0-30830 GCF_041433235.1 Neisseria sp. 27098_8_112
GTCAACACCTTTCGCAAAATTATTTCTAGAAATTTAAACACCGCCCTGTTTTAACAGGGTTTTTATTTTATAAAAAACTCCAACAACCTTTCTACACTCTCCAAATATACAAAAAATACAAAACAAAGGCCGTCTGAAATGCTCTTTCAGACGGCCTCTTGAGGTTTCTATCTTTATATTTTAGTCGGCGAACTGTTTTTTCATTCGTTCGCGTCGCTCTTGCGCTTCTACGGACAATGTCGCGGTCGGACGTGCCAGCAGGCGTTTGAGGCCGATGGGTTCGCCGGTATCAGCACAAAAACCGTAATCGCCTTCGTCAATACTGCGGAGAGTCGCTTGCACTTTATTGAGAAGTTTACGCTCGCGGTCACGGGTGCGCAGTTCTAAAGCGTATTCTTCTTCTTGAGTAGCTCGGTCGGCAGGATCGGGGGCGGATTCGTGCTCTTGAAGATGGCCGGTAGTGGTGTTTGCATTTTCAATCAGCTCTTCTTGCATTTTAACCAGTAGTTCGCGGAAGAAGGCCAATTGGTCGCTGTTCATGTAGTCCTCTTCAGGACCATCCCAGTTTAAAATATCTTGTTCTGTCAGCTTTGCCATGGTGTCTGCTTTCGGTTTGTTGTTAATGATTTGGATGCTACGGGTTTGCTTTTATTGGGTTTTCTTGAATTTCCGTTTTGGAAATTGGGCGAATCATATCATGTTTTACCTATTCATTTGTTCTTTATATTTCGATTTGCACTTTTTTGCACTACCTTACACCTAAATGTATTAAAGCGCTTTTTAGGACGTTGTATTTTTGGTCGTTAATACCTGCTGCGCTTTCAGACGGCCTATTGAAGCAACCACAGGTTGGTTTGCTGGATAAGTTGGGGAAACCATCGGGCCAGCCACAACCATAATAAGAGTGCCAATAAACTGCCTGAAAAATCGTATCGCCCTACGCGCAAGAAGGAAAACGGTTTGAGCAATGGTTGCAGGATTCGTTCGATGGCATAAGTCAACGGCGAATAGCGACCTTGTATGCTGGCCACCATTCTAATAATCAGACCGATAAGTAATGTATAGGCCGCGGCTTTCAGCATATGGAGTGCGGCAAACCAAAAGTTTGCCAAAATCAGCTTATTGCTGATGGACAGCGCTGGCGAGATGAAAATAATGGCGGTACAGGCAAGGTAGTACACCAGAAAACCTGCGGGCAGGCAGTACCAATCGGTTTTCTCGCCGGATGGAAATGCTTTTTGCCAAGGTTTGGTCAGCCAGCCTGTTGCCTGTATGCTGAATTTGAGCAGGGGGTGTTCTGCTGCCAATCCTGCGTATCGGAGCAAAAAGCGCGTGATACACAGGATGGCAATAGCGTCTGCCAATAATAAGAGCAAGTCGCCGCGCATGTTTCAGACGGCCTTGTATTGTTGCGCCATTTCTTGCGAACGTTGAACGCAGGCTTCTACGCCCTGTTCGATGGCTTCGGCAACGTGACGTGCTTTGAAGGTTTCGATGGCTTCGTGTGTCGTGCCGCCTTTGGAAGTCACGTTTTGCTGTAATTGTGCGAATGCTTCGCCGGTTTGTTCAGCCAAAGCCACTGCGCCTTTAAATGTGGCGAGGCTCAGTTCGCGTGCGTCTTGTTCGTTGAAACCTTGTGCCAAAGCCGCATTTTGGAGCGCACCCAAAAGATAGAAAACATAGGCGGGGCCGCTGCCGCTGATGCCGGTAATATTGTGGAGTTGCTCTTCCTCGTTCAGCCAAACGGTTGTGCCGACAGAGCGCATAATGCCGTCTGCGGCTGCGCGGTCGGCTTCTGAAACGCTTGAATCGGCAAACATACCGGATACACCCAAGCCGATTTTGGCCGGCGTATTGGGCATGATGCGCACGATACGGCGTGTGCCGCCCAGATACTGGCTGAGGGTATCGATAGACAATCCGGCCGCTACGGACAAAACCAGCGCGCCATTCAAACGAATGTTTTGACAGGCTGCCTGCATGTCTTGCGGTTTGACGGCGAGGACAAGGACATCGTCCGCACTCAATTCGGGCAGGTTTTCAGAAGTGGCTACGCCCAATTCTTGAACCAGTTGCTCCCGTCTTTCGGCGCCGCGTTCGACAATGTGGACACGATAGCCGTCTTGTTTGACCAAACCGCCTGCAATGGCAGTCGCCATATTGCCACCGCCGAGAAAATAGATATTCATATATATGTCACTCCTTTGTGATATCGATCAGGCCGTCTGAAACTGCTGTCTGCCCTGTTCAGACGGCCTATTACTTTTATTGAGGATAATGCCGCTTGCCGAAAATCGCGCTGCCGATGCGGACATGGGTTGCGCCGCATTCTACCGCGATTGGCATATCTCCGGACATACCCATAGACAAAACATCTGCTTCAACGCCAGCCGCATTCAACTCAGCCAACAGCCGCTGCATAGTGTGAAACTGGCTGCGTAACTCATCGTTGCTGCTGTCGGCCTTGGCCACACACATCAATCCGCGCACTTTAATATTCGGCAACTTGGCCACTTCAAGGGCCAGCGCAACCGCCTCATCGGGTGCTACGCCGTGTTTTGCTTCTTCCGCGGCAATGTTCACTTCAATGCACACCTGCAACGGCGGCATTTCAGACGGCCTTTGTTCGCTCAAGCGCCGCGCCGTTTTCAGACGGCCTATCGTATGCACCCAATGTGCGCGTTCGGCCACAAATTTGGTTTTATTGGACTGCACATCGCCGATAACGTGCCAAACAATATCCGACAAATCTGCCAGCGTTTCCGTTTTTTCAAACCATTCCTGAATATAGTTCTCGCCGAAATCGCGCTGACCGGCCGCATACACTTCGCGGATATCGTCTGCCGGAAAGGTCTTGCTGACCGCTACCAGCTTTACCGCATCCGCAGGCCGTCCAGCAGCCTCAGCCGCCTGTTCAACCGCCCGGCATACGTCCTGATAGTTTTGTTGCAATACCGACATGGTTTTCTCCTTTAACCCGTTCATCACTCGGCATTTTGAAAATTTTACTTGGTCGAACGGGTTTATCTATTTAAAATAAAGCGATTTTATTATTCTAAACCAAAACAAGGCCACATTATGCAGATTACCGACTTACTCGCGTTCGGCGTGAAAAACAAAGCCTCCGACCTCCATTTGAGTTCGGGCATTTCCCCCATGATACGCGTACACGGCGACATCCGCCGCATCAACCTGCCCGAGATGAGCTCGGAAGAAGTCGGTACCATGATTACCTCGGTCATGAACGACCACCAGCGCAAGCTCTATCAACAGGATTTTGAAGTCGATTTCTCATTTGAGCTGCCTAATGTTGCCCGTTTCCGCGTCAACGCCTTTATGACCGAACGCGGCCCGGCCGCCGTATTCCGTACCATTCCGAGCACCGTCCTGACGCTGGAAGAATTGCGTGCGCCGCGCATTTTCCAAAAAATTGCCGAAAATCCGCGCGGTTTGGTCTTGGTAACCGGCCCGACCGGTTCGGGTAAATCCACCACGCTGGCGGCGATGGTCAACTACATCAACGAAACCCAACCAGCCCACATTCTGACCATCGAAGACCCGATTGAGTTCGTCCACCAAAGCAAAAAGGCGCTCATTAACCAGCGCGAGCTGCATCAGCACACCCACAGCTTTACCAACGCCCTGCGTTCCGCCCTGCGAGAAGACCCTGACGTGATTTTGATCGGTGAGATGCGCGACCCTGAAACCATCTCCCTCGCCCTGACCGCCGCCGAAACCGGCCACTTGGTTTTCGGCACGCTGCACACGACTGGCGCCGCCAAAACCATCGACCGTATTGTCGACGTATTCCCAGCTGGAGAAAAAGAAATCGTGCGCTCCATGTTGTCCGAATCCTTGCGCGCCATCATTTCCCAAACCCTGCTGAAAACCCGCGACGGCAACGGCCGCGTCGCCGCACACGAAATCCTGATTTCCACACCGGCCGTGCGCAACCTCATCCGCGAGAACAAAATCGCCCAAATCAACGCCGCCCTCCAAACCGGTCAGGCCCACGGTATGCAAACCCTCGATCAAGCCCTGCAAACCCTTGTCCGCCAAGGCACCATCAGCCCCGAGCTGGCACGCAGCAAGGCACAAAACATCGAAAACCTCTCTGTTTTCTAAACCATACCCAGGCCGTCTGAACCCCATCATCCCGTTTTCAGACGGCCTTTCAGCCTGACCGAATACCCGTTTTAAAGAGAATCATCATGAGCGACCTCGCCCCTCTGCACGACCTGTTAAGCGAAATGGTGCAAGCCTACTCACAAAAAAACCAAGCACCGCACATCCCCACCCCGGCCGAAATCGGCACGCATCTTCATCCCCTGCTCGACCGCATGTGTGAAGAGGCCGAAAAACGCAACGCATCCGATATCTTCATCAGCGCAGGCTTTCCCCCTGCCATCAAAGTCGGCGGCACCCTCACGCCCATGCCCCACAAAGCGCTGACCGGCGCGGACACCGCCGCCATCGCCGAATCTACCATGAACCCCGACCAGCTCGAAGCCTTCAACCGCGACTGGGAAATCAACTATTCCGTCCAATCACGCAGCAACACGCGCTACCGCGTCAACGCCTACCACGAGCAAGGCCGCGTCGGCATGGTATTGCGCCGCGTCAGCCAAGACATTCCTGAGATGAAGACCCTCGGTTTGCCCGAAAAGCTCCAAGAGCTTGCACTCGCGCCGCGCGGCCTGCTGATCCTCGCCGGCCCGACCGGTTCGGGTAAGTCCACCACCATGGCCTCCATGCTCAACTACCGCAACCAAAAGCTGCCCGGCCATATCGTTACCATCGAAGACCCCATCGAGTTTATCTACAAACCTTGCCGCAGCATCTTCACCCAGCGCGAAATCGGCATCGATACCGACAACTGGAAAACCGCCGTTCAAAGCGCCATGCGTCAAGCACCCGATGTCGTCTGTATCGGCGAAGTCCGCAGCGAAGAAAGCATGGAATACGCCCTCCAACTGGCTCAAACCGGCCATCTGTGCGTTTTCACCATCCATGCCAGCACAGCTTCCCAAACCATCGAGCGTATCATCAATTTCTATCCGGAAGACCGCCGCCAACAGGTTTTGATGGATTTGGCGTTAAACCTTGTCGGCATCATCGGCCAACGCCTCACCATCAAGAAAAACCGCCAACGCACGGCCGTTACCGACCTCCTGCTCAACACGCCGGCCATGCAGGACTTGATTTTCAAAGGCGAATTGCTGGAAATCCGCGACCTGATGGCACGCTCCGGCAACAACGGCATGCAGACGTTCGACCAAAACCTCTTCAACCTCTACGCACAAGGCCAAATCGAACTGAGCGAAGCCCTGCGCCAAGCAGTATCCGCCAACGATTTGCGCCTGCGCATTCAAATGCACGACGAGGGCAACAATACCGAGCGCCTCTACGACCGCATCAGCGACCTCAACCTGATGACCTAATGGCGTAAGCCAAACAAGGCCGTCTGAACAAATGTGGAAACGAAATCAAGTATTTCCCCGTATCCGTTCAGACGGCCTTATCCTATTTCAAACATTCTGAAACCGACTGAAAATCCTGTTAAAATCCAATCATTCACCTCATAACGAATAATAAACAACACCATCATGAACACTCCGCCGCTCAAACCTCTGATCATTGCCTCCCTGCCCGTCTTCGCCAGCGTATTCATCGCCGCCACCCTCGTTTGGCACTTCGATACGCCCAAACTGGTTATGCCCTTCGTACTCGGCATTATTGCCGGCGGTTTGGTCGATTTGGACAACCGCCTCACAGGCCGTCTGAAAAACATCGTCATCACCGTTGCCCTGTTCACCCTCTCCTCGCTGCTTGCCCAAAGCACCATCGGCACAGGCGTTCCCTTCATCTTGGCCATGACCCTGATGACTTTCGGCTTCACCATCCTCGGCACTGTCGGCCTCAAATACCGCACCTTCGCTTTCGGTGCGCTCGCCGTCGCCACCTACACCACGCTGACCTACACCCCCGAAACCTACTGGTTGACCAACCCCATCATGATTCTGTTGGGCACGGTCCTATACAGCGTCAACACCCTGATCTTCCAAATCATCCTGCCCCACCGCCCCGTCCAAGAAACCGTCGCCAACGCCTACGACGCACTCAGCAACTACTTCGATGCCAAAGCCGACTTTTTCGATCCCGACGAAGCCGCATGGTTGGGCAACCGCCAAATCGACTTGGCCATGAGCAACACCGGCGTGATTACCACCTTCAACCAATGCCGCGGCGCACTTTTCTACCGATTGCGCGGCCAACACCGCCATCCGCGTACCGCCAAAATGCTGCGCTACTACCTCTGCGCGCAAGACATGCACGAACGCATCAGCTCCGCCCACGTTGATTACAGCGAAATGGCCGAGCAGCTCAAAAATACCGACCTCATCTTCCGCATCCGCCGCCTGCTCGAAATGCAAGGCCAGGCGTGCCGCAACGTTGCCGCCTCCCTGCGCAACAACAAACCCTACGCATACAGCAAACGCCTCGGCCGCGCCATGGAAGGCTGCCGCCAATCCCTCGGCCATTTTGCCGAGACCCATGCCGACAATGCCAATCTCCACAATATCCGCCGCCTGCTCGACAACCTCAGCAGCGTCGATTACCAACTGCGGCAACTGCAAAACGATGCGTCCCTTGCCGAAAACGACAATGCCGACACCCGCATCGCCGCCCTTGAAAACACCAATTTCCGCAATATCGGCGAAACCGTCCTCAGCCAGCTCAATTTCGAGTCCGGTGTATTCCGTCACGCCACCCGCCTCTCCATCGTCGTGGCCGCGGCCTGCATCATTGTCGAAATCCTCCATCTCAACCTCGGCTACTGGATTCTGCTGACCGCCCTTTTTGTCTGCCAGCCCAACTACACCGCCACCAAAAGCCGCGTGTACCAACGCATTGCCGGCACGATTCTCGGCGTGATTGTCGGTTCGCTCGTCCCCTACTTCACCCCGTCCGTTGAAACCAAGCTCTGGATTGTCATCGCCAGCACCACCCTGTTCTTCATGACCCGAAGCTACAAATACAGCTTCTCCACCTTCTTCATCACCATCCAAGCCCTGACCAGCCTCTCGCTTGCCGGTTTGGACGTGTACCACGCCATGCCCATCCGCATCATCGACACCATCGTCGGTTCCGTTATCGCATGGGCCGCTGCCACTTACCTCTGGCCGGATTGGCGTTACCTCACTCTCAGCCATACAGCCGCCCAAACCATTACTGCCAACGGCCGCTATCTCGACGCCATCCTCGACCAGCTGCAAAACGGCAGCCACGACGATTTCGACTACCGCCTCACCCGCCGCCAAGCCCATGAAAGCACCGCCGCCCTCAGCAGCACCCTGTCCGACATGAGCAGCAACCCGAAAAAATACCAAGACCGCCTGCAAGACGGTTTTACCCTGCTCAAAACCAGCTATGCGCTGACCGGCCACATTTCTGCGCTCGGCGCATACCGCGACCAAGTCCGAATCAACGGCAACGACGGCTTTGCGCCCTATGCCAAGCTGACCCACCACATCGCCGAGTTGCTGACCCAAATGCCCCAAACCGACCCCGAGGCTTTTGAAACGGCCATGACCCAAATCCGTCAGGAATTTGCCGAGCTTGAACAAAACACACAAGCGCAGCAAGACCACATCCTCAAACACCAGCTCGACCTGATTATCCGTCAGCTTACCCCGTGCTATCAGGCATTGCACCGACAAGCCGACGCAGAGGCCGTCTGAAAAGAGCCGGATGCTTTCCAGCCTGTTTAGCAACAAGTCTGCCAACCATCGGCGTTGAATCCAGCTAAACACTTTCTCGAATAAAAACCAAAACAAAAGGCCGTCTGAAACCTGATTTCCAGATTTCAGACGGCCTTTATTCAGCCATCGATATTAAAACCGATTATGCGCCGCGTTTTTCCAAAGCAGCAACGGCAGGCAACTCTTTGCCTTCCAAGAACTCAAGGAACGCGCCGCCGCCGGTAGAGATGTAGCTGATTTGGTCGGTTACGCCGAATTTGGCAATCGCCGCCAAAGTATCGCCGCCGCCGGCAATCGAGAACGCATCGCTTTGGGCAATCGCTTCGGCCAATACTTTAGTACCGCCGGCAAATTGGTCAAATTCAAACACGCCGACCGGGCCGTTCCATACAACCGTACCGGCAGCTTTGAGCAAATCGGCCAAAGCAGCGGCGGATTTAGGGCCGATGTCCAAAATCATGTCGTCTTCGGCAACGTCGGCAATATCTTTCACCACAGCTTCCGCATCGGCGGCAAAGGCTTTAGCGACAACCACATCGGTCGGCAGCGGTACGGAGCCGCCTTTGGCCGCCATTTTCGCCATGATTTTTTTGGATTCTTCCACCAAATCGTGTTCGGCCAAAGATTTGCCGATGGCTTTGCCTTCTGCCAGCAAGAATGTGTTGGCAATACCGCCGCCGACGATCAGTTGATCAACTTTGTCGGCCAAAGATTCGAGGATGGTCAGTTTGGTAGACACTTTGCTGCCGGCAACGATGGCAACCATCGGATGAGCCGGTTGTTTCAGGGCTTTGCCCAAAGCGTCGAGTTCGCCCGCCATCAACACGCCGGCGCAGGCAACCGGTGCGGCTTGGGCAACGGCTTCAGTCGAAGCTTGGGCGCGGTGGGCGGTACCGAATGCGTCGTTGACGAACACGTCGCACAAAGAAGCGTAGGCTTTGCCCAGCTCCAAGTCGTTTTTCTTCTCGCCTTTGTTGATGCGCACGTTTTGCAACATCACGACATCACCTGCGTTCAAAGTCGGTTTGTTTTCACGCCAGTCGTTCAATACTTTCACGTCTTTGCCCAACAGTTTGCCCAAATGCGCAGCAACAGGCGCTACATCGTCTTCAGGATGGAATTCGCCTTCGGTCGGTCGGCCGAGGTGGGTCATCACGATCACAGACGCGCCGTTGTCCAAGCAGTATTTAATGGATGCGAGCGAAGCGCGGATACGGGTGTCGTCGCTGATGTTGCCGTCTTTGAACGGTACGTTCATATCGGCGCGGATCAGAACGGTTTTACCTTGAACATTTTGTTCGGTCAGTTTCAAAAATGCCATGATGATTCCTTTGTGATGGTTGGAAACGGGAATGTTTGGGATTATCCGCGAATGAGGCGCGACGGTAAAGATTGGCAACGGCCGCGCTTGATGTGAATCAGCAGATAAGGCCGCAGGCCGTCTGAAACATTCGGCCAATCTTTCAGATTTTCCGCTATACTTTGGCGATTGATTTTCATTTTACGGATTGAACCATGTTACGCCGAATTACTTTAATGCTTGCCTTCGCGCTGCCTGCCGCCTCATGGGCGCAGACGCTTTCCGAAACCCTGCCCAACGGTCTGAAAATCATCGTCAAAGAAGACTACCGCGCGCCTGTGGCCGTTTCGCAGATTTGGTACAAAATCGGCAGCGTGGATGAAAAACCGGGCAAAAGCGGCTTGAGCCACGCTTTGGAACACATGATGTTTAAAGGCACGAAAGACGTCCCCTCCGGCGAGTTTAACCGCCGCGTGTCCGAGCTGGGCGGGCAAAACAATGCCTATACCAACCGAAATGAAACGGTGTATTACGAAAACGTCGCCGCCGCCAACCTGCCCGAGATTCTGAAGCTCGAGGCAGACCGCATGCACAACCTCAACTTCAGTGACAAAGAATTCCTCAACGAGATGAACGTCATCCGTGAAGAACGCCGCCAGCGCACGGAAGACACGGCCGACGGCAAAATGTGGGAACAAGCCTATCTTGCCGCCTTTACCCAACCGTCCATGCGCGCCTCCGTCATCGGCTACATGAAAGATTTGCACACCCTAAAAGCCGACGACCTGCGCGCATGGTACAAACAATATTACGCGCCCAACAATGCCGTATTGGTCATTGTCGGCGATGTCGATGCCAAACAAACGCTTCAGACGGCCGCCAAACTCTTTGGCGATATTCCGGCCAAAGCCCAGCCGCCGCGCAACAAACTCCATACCGAACCCTATTTGCGCAAGCCTGTTACGGTCAAAGCCACTTCTCCGGTTACACACCAGCCGCTGATTGCCATCAACTTCCGTGTGCCGAAACTCCAAAAACTCGATGACACGATGCCTTTCGCCCTCGACATCCTCTCCGATATTTTGGCAGGCAACGCGTCCAGCCGTTTTGATAAAAACCTCGTGCGCGGCAAGCAAACCGCATTGAACGCAGGAACGCATTACGACATCATCAGCCGTGAAATGCCGCTGTTCAGCGTCATGGCCATGCCTGCCGAAGGCGTGAAAACCGATACTCTGATTGCCCAGTTGCGCCAAGAAATCAAAGACATTGCCGACAACGGCGTTTCCGAAGAAGAATTGCAGCGCGTCAAAACCCAGGCAGCGGTCAGCGAAATCTACGCCAAAGACTCCATGTCTTCCCAAGCCTCCATGATGGGCCGCCTCGAAGCGCGCGGTTTCCAATATACCGACGAACAAGAAATCCACCGCCGCTTACAGGCAGTCAGCGCGCAAGAAGTACAGGCCGCCGCCCGGATGTTGACCGACGAGCGCATGAGTACCGTCATCATCGAGCCGCAAAAACCTGCCGCCGCGCCAAGCAAAAAAGCTGCCAAACGCCGATAAACATCAGGCCGTCTGAAAGCCCATACCCTTTCAGACGGCCTTAACAGAAAGCCACAACATGAAACCCACCCTGCTCGCCCTTACCCTCCTCCTGCCCTTAAGCGTCCAAGCCGCCACCGACATCCAACGCTGGCGCAACCGCGACGGCACCCAAATCCTCCTTGTCGAACGCCACGAAAACCCCGTCATCGACCTTGAAGTCAGCTTCAAGGGTGCAGGCAGCGTCGCCAATCCGGACGGCAAAAGCCAAGTTGCCGAATTTACCGCCGCCCTCCTGACCGACGGCACCCAAGAGCTGGACGAAGAAGCCTTCAATGCCGAAGCCGACAACATCGGTGCGTACATCAGCAGCGACAGCGATGCCGAGAGCGCGTCCGCAGGCTTCCGCAGCCTCAGCAAAGCCGACATCCGCGACAAAGCCGCCAACTTGCTCAACCACTCGCTGACCCGTCCGCGCTTTGACGAAGCCGTTTTCCGCCGCCGTCAAATCCAATCCATTACCGGCTTGCAACAACAGGAAACCACCCCCGACTACACCGCCACGCGCGAACTGACCAAGCTCATCTACCCGAACCACCCCTACGGCAGCGGCGCAAACGTAACCGTCGACAGCCTCAAACAAGTTAGTCTGGACGACATCCGCGCCTTCCACCGCACCCACTACGGCAAAGACAACGCCATCGTCGCCATCGTCGGCGACCTCAATCGCAAACAGGCAGAGCAACTGGTCGAACGCGTCCTCAAAGACCTGCCGGCCAAAGCCACCGCAACCCACGCCATCCCGCCCGTTCCCAAACAAACCGCCCAACGCCGCGACATCCCCTTTGCCGGCACACAGGCACAAATCCTGCTCGGCACTTCCCTCTTCAAACGCCATGACCCCGACTATTACGCCCTCATTGCCGGCAACTACATCCTCGGCGGCGGCGGTTTCGACAGCCGCCTCATGAAAGTTTTGCGCGACCAACACGGCTACACCTACGGCGTATACAGCAGCCTCGCCCCGGCGACAGAAGAAGGTACGTTTGCCGTTTCCTACTCCACCCAAAAGAAAAACACCAAAGCCTCACTGGCTGACACCCAAGCCGTCATCGAACAGTTTATCGCCGAAGGCCCGACCGAAGCCGAGCTGAAACAGGCCAAAGCCAACATCGTCGGCAGCTTTCCCCTGCGCTACGACTCCAACGACAAACTGCTCAACTACCTGAGCCTGATCGGCCTCTACGACCTGCCCAACGACTACTTGGAAGCCTACCCCAAAGCCATCAACAGCCTGACCGTCGAACAAGTCCGCGACGCATGGCAACGCCGCATCAAATTCAAAGACCTCAACACCGTCGTTGTCGGTGCAGAATAAAACGCTTTAAAACAACAGGCCGTCTGAAAGATTTTTCAGACAGCCTGTTTTCATTCAGTCGGTTTGCTTACTTGTCATCAGAGGCCACTCTAATCAATAAAATATCAGTCACAATCAGCTGTTGTTGTACATTTATAATGAAAGCAAAGACATCATAAATAGCCTCTCTATTACTGAAGCCGACAAATATAAAGGCCGTCTGAAACCCAAATCTCAGGTTTCAGACGGCCTTTTTTAACCGGTCAATTACTTATTCAACCGTTACCGATTTAGCCAAGTTGCGCGGTTTGTCCACGTCTGTACCGCGTGCGAGAGCGGCGTGGTAAGACAGGAGTTGCACGGGGATGGTGTGCACAATCGGCGAGAGTACGCCGACGTGGCGTGGGGCGCGGATAACGTGCACGCCTTCGGTGGCGTTGAAGTTGCTGTCGAGGTCAGCGAAGACGAATAGTTCGCCGCCGCGTGCGCCGACTTCCTGCATATTGGCTTTTACTTTGTCCAACAGGCTGTCGTTCGGGGCAATCACGACAACAGGCATGTTCTCGTCCACCAAGGCCAACGGGCCGTGTTTCAACTCACCCGCAGGATACGCTTCGGCGTGGATATAGGTAATCTCTTTCAGCTTCAATGCGCCTTCAAGGGCGATTGGGAAGTGGATACCGCGGCCGAGGAAGAGTGCGCTGGTTTTCTTGGCAAATTTTTGCGCCCAAGCGGCGATTTGCGGCTCCAGATTGAGAGCGTGCTGAATGCTGCCCGGCAGTTGGCGCAGTTCTTCAACGTATTCACGCGCTTGTTCGTCAGAAACCAGGCCGCGCTGTTTGCCCAAGGTAACGGCCAGGCCGAACAGGACAACCAGTTGGGTCGTGAACGCTTTGGTAGAGGCAACGCCGATTTCTGCACCTGCGCGAGTGTACAGTACCAATTCGCTTTCACGCGGCAGTGCGGATTCCATCACGTTACAAATAGACAGGCTGTGTTTGTGTCCCAAGGATTGCGCGTATTTCAGGGCTTCCATGGTATCCAAAGTTTCGCCGGATTGGGAAATGGTGATGACCAATTGTTTCGGATCGGCAATCACGTCGCGGTAGCGGTATTCGCTGGCAATTTCGACGTCGGTTGGCACTTTGGCAATGGATTCGAGCCAGTATTTGGCGGTCAGCGCGGCATAGTAGGACGTACCGCAGGCAAGGATTTTGATGCTGTGGATATCGTCGAACACTTCGCGGGCGTTGGCGCCGAAGTTTTCAGGTTCAAAACCGCCGTCCAAGAAGACTTCGGCAGTATCGGCGATGGCACGGGGTTGTTCGTGGATTTCTTTTTGCATGAAGTGGCTGTATGGGCCCAACTCCAAAGAAGCCAAAGACAATTCGGACACTTTAATCGCGCGTTCGGTTTGCGCACCGGTTTTGTCGAGCAATTTTTCGATACCGTTTGCGTTCAGCAGGGCGATATCGCCGTCTTCCAAGTAAGCGATGCGGCGGGTAAAGGCGATCACGGCGGATACGTCGGAAGCGATAAAGGTTTCTTGGTCGCCCAAGGCCACCAACAGCGGGCAGCCCATGCGCGCAACAACCATTTGTTCAGGGTTGTCTTGTGCGATAACGGCAATGGCGTATGCGCCGTGGAAACGGGCAGTCGCAGCTTGGACGGCTTCAAACAGTTTGCCGCCGTTTTGTGTGTATTCGTGGTTGACGCTGTGGGCGATGACTTCGGTATCGGTTTGCGATTCGAAGGTGTAACCCAACGCTTGCAGGCGTTCGCGTTCGGCTTCAAAGTTTTCGATGATGCCGTTGTGGACAACCGCGATCATGCCGCCGGAAATATGGGGGTGGGCGTTAGGCTCGGTTACACCGCCGTGGGTTGCCCAACGGGTATGGCCGATGCCGATATGGCCGAACACGCCTTTTTCGCGCGCGGCGTCCTCCATCAGCTGCACACGGCCGACGCGGCGGACGCGTTTGATTTTGCCGTCCATGTTGACGGCGATACCCGACGAATCGTAGCCTCGGTATTCAAGGCGTTTGAGACCGTCGGTCAGAAAATCGACTACATTGTGATTGGCGCGAATAGCACCTACGATACCGCACATATAAGTTCCTTAGTATCAAAAGTTTGAGAAAATGACTGCTGCTCCGGCTCCCGAAAGCGGCAGTCGGAAAACGCCGTTTTATATTCATTGAAACGGCAAATCTGGATTTCAGACGGCCTGTTGTTTCTCAAGGCCGTCTGAAAGTAAATAAAAGACCGGCCTTACTTCTTATCGCCTTTTTCCGGACGCACCCAGCCTTCGATGACGGTTTGGCGCGAACGGGCGAGAACGAGTTTGCCGTCTTCGCAGTTGCGGGTAATCGCACTGCCCGCGCCTGTCGTCACTTTGTTGCCGAGGGTAACGGGGGCAACCAGTACGCAGTTTGAACCGATGCGCACTTCGTCGCCGATGACGGTTTTGTGTTTGTTCACGCCGTCGTAGTTGGCAATAATCGTGCCGGCGCCGAAGTTGGTTTTGCTGCCGATCTCGGCATCACCGATGTAGGTGAGGTGGTTGGCTTTGGTGCCGTTGCCGATGGTGGCGTTTTTGACTTCGACGAAGTTGCCGATGTGTACGTCGTCGGACAGTTTGGCTTGCGGACGCAGACGGGCGTATGGGCCGATTTGGTTGTTTTCGCCGACTTCGCAACCTTCAAAATGGGAGAATGGGGCGATTTTGGTGTTGGCACCGATTTTGGCGTTTTTGATCACGCAGTTGGCACCGATTTCGACGTTATCGCCGAGTTCAACTTCGCCTTCGATGACGACGTTGACGTCAATCACGACATCTTGTCCGTGTTTCAGACGGCCTCGTAAATCGAAACGTGCCGGATCGCGCAGGGTCACGCCTGCTTTGAGCAATTCTTGCGCCTGTTCGGTTTGGAAAATACGCTCGAGTTCGGCCAGTTGGAGTTTGTTGTTCACGCCGGCGGCCAGATGGGAGGCGCGGACTTGGACGGGATGAACTTTGATGCCGTCGGCAACGGCTTTGGCGATGAGGTCGGTCAGATAGTATTCGCCTTGGGCATTGTTGCTGGAAAGGCTGTTCAACCAAGCTTCGAGTTTGGCGTTGGGCAGAACCAAAATGCCGGTGTTGATTTCTTTCACGGCTTTTTGGGCGGCATCGGCGTCTTTTTCTTCGACGATGGCGGTTACGCTGCCGTTGCTGTCGCGGATGATGCGGCCCAAACCTGTCGGGTCGTTGGGCACGTCGGTCAACAGGCCGACTTCGTCGCCTGCGGCTTCGAGCAGGGTTTCGAGGGTGGCTGCGTCAATCAGGGGAACGTCGCCGTACAACACCAGCGTGCGGCCTTCGGCAGACAGGTGCGGCAGGGCGGTTTTGACAGCGTGGCCGGTACCGAGCTGTTCGGTTTGTTCAACCCAAACGACATCGCGTTTGACGGTGTCTAAGACTTGCTCTTTGCCGTGGCCGATGACGACGCAGATGTTTTGGGGATTCAGGGAGGCGGCGGTGTCGATAACGCGCTCAACCATGGGAAGGCCGCCGATGCGGTGCAGCACTTTGGGCATTTTGGAGTACATGCGCGTGCCTTTGCCGGCGGCGAGGATGACGATATTTAAAGCTGTCTGAGCCATGATACGGTTTCCGTTGTCGTTGTTTGAGACCGTCTGAAAAGTGTGGCAACAAGTGTTAGTTGTTTTTCACTCCGTTTCAGACGGCCTTGGGGATATTGTTATTCGGTTGCTGGCTGTTGGTTGGCAAATTGTGGTTTTTGCCAGTGCTGGCCGCGTTCGCCGTGTTCAGCATGATCCGCTTGATTGGATTGGACGGCACGGCGCTCAGGGCGGAACTGGTTGTAATTCATGTTTTTAGAATAAGTACCGTCCTGATAAACGATAGGTGTGCCGGTAGCATATTTTTGGCGTACGGCGGTACGGCCGGATTCGTTGGTGTAGGTTTCCCAAGAGCAACCGGCCAAAACGGCGGCAGCGGTCAGAATTAAAGCGAGTTTACGCATGATGTTGTCCTTGTTTTTAAATGTCGGCAATACCGTGTATTGTACTTGTTTTTTCAAAACTTCACGGCAGTTTTGTGCAAAATTCAAGCAAGCCCTGCATATCTTTCGCTATGCCGTCGGCAAATGGCAGCGGATGGGCTTTTTCGCCGTACCAAACGGTCTTCATGCCCAAGGCTTTGGCTTGGTGCAGATTGTCGGCGCTGTCGTCCACCATAATGCACTGTTCGGGTTTAACGCCCAACAGGCGGCAGACGTTGAGATAGGCTTGCGGATTGGGTTTGTAGAGCAGGCCGAAGTCGTCCGTGCCGAACAAGCCGTCAAAATGCGCTTCCAAGCCCAACGCCTCAACCAATGCGCGGACATAAAATGAAGGCCCGTTGGAAAATACGGCTTTTCGCCCTTTCAGACGGCCTAAAACGTCATCAGTTCCATCCATACCCTCCACCTTTGCCAAAATTTGCTTAAGCGGGTGACTTTCACGCAAAAATTCATCGATATCGACTTCGGGATGGTGGATTTGCAAACCGGCAAGCGTCGCGCCGTATCGGTGCCAATAATCTTGGCGCAGGTGGGAGGCGGCTTCTTCGGAAAGCTTCAGACGGCCTACCATGTATTCGGTCATGGCGCGGTTGATGATGTAGAAAATGCCGGCTTCGGCATTGTGCAAAGTATTGTCGAGGTCAAACAGCCAAACGGGGGAATGATTCATATCGTGCCTTGATATGCAGATTTTGTTATGATATTTCGTATTTTACCCGCACAAAGGAAAGAGAATGAAACTGAAATTGTCCGCCCTCGCCCTGTTGCTGGCTTCGGCAAACCTGTACGCCCAAACCGAAGTGCGTTTGGCCGTGCACAAATCCTTCAGCCTGCCCCCATCCGTCATCGCACAATTTGAAAAAGCCAACGATGCCAAAGTGTCCGTCATCAAGGCAGGCAGCGGCAACGAAATGCTCAACAAGCTGATTTTGAGCAAGGCCAACCCGATTGCCGATGCAGTTTACGGTTTGGACAACGCCAACATCGGCAAAGCCAAAGCCGCCGGCATCCTCGCCGCCAGTCAACCCAAATCCGCGCCCGTAACCGCTTCCCTGCCCGATGCGCTGGCCGTCGATTACGCCTATGTCGCCATCAACTACGACAAAAAATGGTTTGAACAGAAAAAACTGCCCCTGCCGCAAACCCTACAAGACCTGACCAAACCGGAATATAAAAACCTTCTGGTAACCCCGTCTCCCGCCACATCCTCGCCCGGCCTCTCCTTCCTCTTGGCCAACATCGGCGGTATGGGTGAAGAAGGCGCGTTCAAATGGTGGGCGCAAATGCGCCAAAACGGCGTGAAAGTTGCCAAAGGCTGGAGCGAAGCCTACTACACCGACTTCACCCAAAACGGCGGCGCCTATCCCCTCGTGGTCAGCTATGCCACCAGCCCGGCGGCCGAAGTCCACTACTCCAAAGGCAAATACAGCACCCCGCCCACCGGCAACCTCTTCCTCAAAGGCGGCACATTCCGCCAAGTTGAAGGCGCGGCCGTTTTGAAAGGCGCAAAACAACCCGAACTGGCGGCCAAACTGGTGAGCTGGCTGCAAAGCGGTGAAGTGCAAAAAGCCCTGCCTGCCGAAATGTGGGTCTATCCAGCAGTCAAAAACACGCCGCTGCCCAAAGTATTCGAGTTTGCCCAAACCCCGAAACACAGCGATTCCCCCAACCGCGCCGACATCAACACCAAACAAAAACAATGGGTGAGCCGTTGGAGCAAAACCGTTTTACGTTAAGCTGAAAAAGATTTAAAAAAGATTAAAGGCCGTCTGAAAAACCAAATCATTAGTTTTTCAGACGGCCTTGTTTTACAATGACCTTTTAAACAACTTCACACGCACACACAATTATGAATTTCGATCTTCAAGTCCTCTCCTCCTTCTCCGGCTGGGAACAACTCGCCCAAACCGGCATGTCTTTCGGCATGAACCTGCTGGCCGCCTTGGCCATCTTCTTTATCGGCCGCTGGATCGCCACGCGCTTAGTAACACTGATGAAAGCCGCGCTGACACGCGCCAAAGTCGATAAAACGCTGGTCAGCTTCCTCGGCAACGTCGCCAATATCGGCCTGCTGATCCTCGTCATCATCGCCGCACTGGGCAAACTCGGCATTCCGACCACTTCCGTTACCGCCCTGATCGGTGGCGCAGGCTTAGCGGTTGCTTTGTCTTTGAAAGACCAACTGTCCAACTTCGCCGCCGGTGCGCTGATTATCCTGTTCCGCCCATTTAAAGTCGGCGACTTTATCCGCGTCAACGGTTTTGAAGGCATCGTCCGCGAAATCAAAATGGTACAGACCTCTTTGAGTACGCCGGACAACGAAGAAGTCGTCCTGCCCAACAGCGTGGTCATGACCAACAGCATTACCAACCGCTCCTCCCTGCCCCTGTGCCGTGCCCAAGTCGTTGTCGGCGTCGATTACGCCTGCGACTTGAAAGCCGCCAAAGCCGCCGTATTGAGAGCGGCAACCGAGCATCCATTGTGTGTTCAAACCGAAGAACAACCTGCCGTCGTATACATTACCAACCTTGGCGACAGCGCCATCGAAATTACCCTTTGGGCGTGGACGCAAGAAGAAAATCTCGGCCCATTCCGATTCGCCCTGAACGAGCAAGTGGTTGAAAACCTGCGTGCTGCCAACATCAACATCCCGTTCCCGCAACGCGATGTCCACCTCATTCAGCCAAAAGACTGATTTCAGCTTTTTATAGGGTTATCCACAATGAAGAATGAAACGATTTAACCTATTTAATAGATAACTTTATGAAATAAATAAGGATTAATAAAGGCCGTCTGAATATTTCAGACGGCCTTTAAAATTGTTCACAACCTTATCAACAGGTTTTCCATAGATTAAACCAGATTTTGCGGATTGCCGGCCACGAAGCGGTTGATGTTATCTAAAAGGATGTCAAACAGGCGGTTGGCGGCCTCTTGGCTTGCCCATGCAATGTGTGGCGTGACGATAAGGTTGGGCAGTCGGGCTTTCAGCAGAGGGTTGCCGTCGCTCGGCGGCTCTTGTGTCAACACGTCAAAACCTGCACCGCCGATTTGGCCGTATTTCAACGCCGCAACCAAAGCGGCTTCATCGACCAAGCCGCCGCGACCGCAGTTGATGAGAATGGCGCCGGGTTTCATTTGCTGCAATTCGGCTTCGCCTATCATGTTTGCTGTTTGCGGCGTGAGCGGGCAATTAAGCGACACGACATCGGCGGAGCGGATGGCTTCGTCAAAGGAAACATAGCCGTCGCGGACGCTTTGGGCATTTTTATGTTCGGCGAACACGACATTCATTTTGAAAGCCTGAGCATAAGTTGCCAGCGTTTTACCGATATTGCCGCGACCGAAAATCGCCAGCGTTTTACCGTTTAAATCGCGCATCGGGGCGCCGAGATGGCAGAAAAACGGCGAGTTTTCCCATAAGCCTGCCGCAACGTCGCGCTGGTAGGCAGGCAGGTTGCGCATCAGGGTAATCATCATCATAAACGCGTGTTCCGCCACAGATTCATTGCCGTAAGCGCGGATATTGCACACGGCCGTGCCGTTTTGTTTGGCAGCCTCAACGTCCACATTGTTGACGCCTGTCGCGGTAACGGCAACCAGCTTGAGTTGTGGATTTTCGGCAAATGCTTGGGCGGAAATCACGACTTTGTTGGTAATTACAATGTCTGCGCCGCGGATGCGCTCCAGTGTTTCGTGCGCTTCGGTTGTGCCGTAGCTGCTCAATGTATGTGGAAAATCAAAATCAAACGGGCGGTTGACGAGGGTATCGCGGTCGAGGACGACAATATGGAGCGGATTCATAAAATTCCTATCAAAAATAAAATATCGATTTATAAAATCTAAATTAGGATAAAGGATTTAAAATATACGCGTTAGTTGATAATAATTATTATGTAGCGATTAAAACATCAATGTATCAGGAAAACAGCATGATTAAAACCATTACATTTGCTATTTTGCATTTCAGCGTCGCATTTAGTGTCGCCTATATTCTGACCGGCAGTATCGGCGTTTCCAGCGCGGTGGCCTTGGTCGAACCCATCGTCAATACCGTCGTCTTTTATTTTCACGAAAAAGCGTGGAACCGCTACGAGAAAAACAAATCCGACAAGCAAAAATTGTGGGTGCCTCTGCATCAGTGCGGCTAAAGTTTCAGACGGCCTTTTGCTTGATTAAAACCGACTATGTCTTTGCGGTTCGTCCATTGCCATCAAAATGCCAAACCCTAAAATAGAGTAAGACTTTACGGAGGCTTCATGAAGGTAAAAATGCTAAAATACGCTATTCTTGCAAACCCATTCAGACGGCCTCAATGCTCACCGATTTAGAAAAAAACGCCATCCGCGACCATTACCAAAACATCGGCAAAAACCTGCCCGGTTTCCGTCCGCGCGCTTCGCAGCGGGAAATGATTGCGGCGATTGCCAACGCTTTTTCTCGGACGTTGGCGCGTGAAGAAGGCGAAGAAGCACCCAAACGCGAGGGCGAGAGCATTGCCGTAATCGAAGGGCCGACCGGCGTGGGTAAATCGTTGGCCTACCTTTTGGCAGGCGGCATCATGGCGCAAACGCGCGGCAAACGGCTGATCGTCAGCAGTGCGACGGTGGCCTTACAGGAGCAGTTGGTTGACCGCGATTTGCCGTTTCTGGTCGAAAAAAGCGGTTTGGAGCTGACCTTTGCGCTTGCCAAAGGGCGCGGCCGTTATCTTTGCCCCTACAAACTCTATCAACTGACGCAAAACAACGCCCAGCAAAACCTGCTTGGTTTTGAAGCTCCGGAAGTGTTGTGGGACAGCAAACCCAAGCCGGAAGAATTGAACCTGCTGCGCGACATTGCCGATGAATTTTCCGCCCGCCGCTTTAATGGCGACCGTGACACTTGGCCGGAAAAAATCGATGACGCGATTTGGCTCAAAGTTACCAACGACCGCCACGGCTGCCTGAAATCCGCCTGTCCCAACCGTCCGGAATGCCCGTTTTACCTGGCACGCGATGTTTTGGAAACCGTCGATGTCGTCGTTGCCAACCACGATCTTCTGCTTGCCGACATCAGTATGGGCGGCGGCGTGATTCTGCCTGCGCCCGAAAACAGTTTCTATTGCATAGACGAAGCGCACCACCTGCCCAAAAAAGCCCTCAGCCGCTTTGCCGCCGAACATTCATGGAATATTGCCGTTTGGACGCTGGAAAAATTGCCGCAGCTTACCGGCAAAATTGCCGCGCTGACCGATAAAGCCGAACTTGCCAACCTTGCCGACGAAGCTGCCACATCCTTGCTCGACAGCCTGCATGAATGGCAGTTCCATTTGGCGGAAGAGCCGTCTTTAAGTCTGGGGTCGTCTGAAAACGACAGGCGGAAACATAATGAACCGACTTGGCTGTGGGAAGACGGCAAAATCCCCGAAGGCCTGGAGACCACAGTTTCCAATACGGCCCTTGCTGCGCGCAGCCTGCTCAAACACGTTGTCGGTCTGAACGATGCGCTTTCCGCCGCGCGCCGCGACAAAGAGCAGGACAGCGCGCTCATCGACCGCCTGACCAGCGAGTTCGGCCTTTTTATCGCCCGTATCGAACAAATCAGCGCGGTTTGGGATTTGCTCTCCACCGTTCCCATTGAGGGCGAAGAGCCGTTGGCGAAATGGATAACCCGCCGTGCCGACGACAAAAACGACTACATTTTCAATGCCAGCCCCATCAGCAGCGCATCCCACCTTGCCAACAGCCTGTGGCGGCGCGCGGCAGGTGCGGTGCTGACTTCGGCCACCCTGCAATCGCTCGGCAGCTTCAACCTGATTTTGCGCCAAACCGGTCTGCTGTGGCTGCCCGAAACCACTACGCTTGCTTTGGAAAGCCCGTTTAATTTCGATACGCAAGGCGAGCTGTATATTCCGCCCGTACATGCGAGCCCGAAAGATCCTGATGCGCACACGGCCGCCATTGTCGAATGGTTGCCGAAGCTGGTTTCGCCGGTTGAAGCCATCGGTACGTTGGTGTTGTTTTCCTCGCGCAAGCAAATGCAGGATGTCGCCTTACGACTGCCTGACGAATACTTGCCGCTTCTGCTTGTGCAGGGCGAGTTACCCAAAGCTGTTCTTTTACAAAGGCACCATCAAGCCATTGCCGAAGGCAAAGCCAGCATTATTTTCGGCCTCGACAGTTTTGCCGAAGGCCTCGACCTGCCCGGTACGGCCTGCGTGCAAGTCATTATTGCCAAGCTGCCGTTTGCGATGCCGGACAATCCCATCGAGAAAACCCAAAACCGTTGGATTGAACAACGCGGCGGCAATCCTTTTATCGAAATTACGGTGCCCGAAGCCAGCATCAAACTGATCCAAGCTGTCGGCCGCCTTATCCGTACCGAACAGGATTACGGCCGCGTGACCATCCTCGACAACCGCGTCAAAACGCAACGCTACGGCCAACAATTATTGGCTTGTCTGCCGCCGTTTAAGCGGATAGGGTAGTTGTGGATAATTCAAAGGCAGAGGCCGTCTGAAATCAAATGTTCAGACGGCCTTTTATTCTTTTCAAACTATAAATCCAATTTCATGACGGATACGGTTTCCCCGTTGTGCCAAGTCTGCGTGATTTCTTTCCAGCCGAACTTTTCATACACGGCTTGCACATCCGGCGTATAGAGAAACAGATGCGGCAAACCCAGTTCGCGTGCTTTATCCAGACAAAACGAAACCAGCTGCCTGCCTACGCCCAAACCGCGAAATTGCGGCAAAACGAACACATCGCCCAGCCAATATTCGTATTCGGTAAAACACTCCATATCAAACCGTTTTAATGCCGCCGAACCCATCAGCCGCCCTTCGTTATCCACAGCCGCAAATGCCAGCGGAAAATCATCCCTATCGAGGCACTGCGCGTAATACGCACAGATTTTGTCCAGAGACGACCACGGCGCAAAATCGTGCCACTCCTCAAACAGCGCGAGGGCTAAAGGCTCGACAAATTCAGGCTTCAGACGGCATATGTTCATATCGGGTCCTTTTGTTGTACCGCGTAGGGATTATTTTTACAGTATAGGCCGTCTGAAAGGTTAACACATCTTAAAAAATCAGCGTAAAACACGATAAACCCGCCGCCAGCCCCATTCAAATCACTTATAATTCTGCCCATACCGCACACAAACAAAAGAAGAACATCATGGCCAAGAAATTTCCCATTTTCCCGAAAAATCCCGAGCGTATCTGCTGGGGTTGCGACAAATACTGCAAAGAAGACGATTTGCAATGCGGCAACGGTTGCGAGCGCATTCAGCACCCCATCGAGTTGGACGGCCGCGACTGGTATAAAAAAGGCGACTGGAGCAATTTGTTGAGCGAAGAGCAGCAAATCGAACTTGGACTGAAAGAAGCGCCCAAGCCGGCCAAACCGCATATCAAGCTGCCTTTAAAAAACAAAACGGCTTAAACAGCATGCCGTAAACAAACGAGATAAAAAAAGGCCGTCTGAAACCTGAAAACAGGGTTTCAGACGGCCTTTGCGTTGTCGGATTATGCCTTCACATAATGCACAAACGCGTATTCGATGCCTTTGGCGGAAACATGGTTTTCCCGAGAGGCTTCTTGCCATGTCTCTGTGGAAAACTCAGGAAAAAACGCATCGCCATCCACATCCAAACCGACTTCGGTCAAACGCAAATCCGTGGCAATCGGCAGGGCTTGTGCATAAATTTGCGCGCCGCCCATGATGATGACTTCTTCAACCCCCTGACACAAAGCCAGCGCATCTTCCAAAGAAGCTGCCGTTTGCGCACCTTCGGCCTGATAATCTTGGCGGGTGATGACGATATTTTGACGGCCGGGCAGCGGTTTGCGCGGCAGAGATTCCCATGTTTTGCGGCCCATAATGACGGGTTTGCCGGTGGTGTAGGATTTGAAAAAGGCAAAATCCTCGGGCAAATGCCAAGGCATGGTGTTGTTGATGCCGATACAGCGGCGGGCGGCGTAGGCGGCGATAAGGGTGATTTTCGGCATGATGAAGTCCGTTTGTAAAATAAAATGATTATAGCGGAAGGGAGGCGGGAAGGACTGAATGCCCGATATTTTTAAAATGTTTCAATATTTATAAAATCAATATTCAAAATACTTAATTTTGACAAAAATCATTTATTGTTCATTTTTTTAGGTATATGATGAATATCATACCAAATAAAAAGGAAAGGAAAAAATGATGAGAACTTTTCATGTTTCTGCTTTGACTGCTTCCCTGTCTTTGATGTTGGCTGCCTGCGGCGGCGCAACAAGCGGCTTGTCGAATGCCGTGACCGAGCCGCTCAATCCGCATCCGAAAGGCGTGCTGTCCGTTGAATTGAACGAATCCGTCCCTGAAAACGGTACGTTGGAACTGACGGCCAACGGTAAACCGCAAAACCTGAAAAAAGGCGACAAACTCGATACCGGCTTTTTGAAAACCGATAAAGTATCCTCTTACGACTACGCCCAAAAAATCAAGGTAAACGGCCAAGTCATCACTTTGGAAACGGGCGACTTCCAAGTGTATAAACAAAATTATTCCACTGTTGCCGCACGTTACGCCAAACAAAAAGCCGATGACGCGGGCAAGCTGCAAAACCTCGATACATACACATTTACCGTCGGCGAAGTCCAAGGCGATGAAACTGCGTATCGCAATTTGCCCAAACAAGGCAGCTATCAGTATTCGGGTATTGCGTTTAACGGCGACGACCGCAGCGGCCGTCTGAAATACACCGTCGATTTCGATAAAAAACAAGGTTACGGCAAAATCAGCAGCATGGCTTCCCACAATAATGTCGACCTGCTTGCCGCAGGCATTGCCAATAACAATGGCAAAGCCGCCATCAGCGGTAAAACCAGTTTGAACGGTGTCGAAAACGGCCGTTATGATTTGAAACTCTTCGGCCCGCAGGCTGAAGAAATTGCCGGTAAGGCGCAAATCAAAGTTGGCGACTCTACCAAAGAAATCGGTTTGGCCGGTAAGAAAGAATAGGAAACAAGGCCGTCTGAAAGGTTCAGACGGCCTTTTCGTAACAAAAAAAGCAACGGTTCAAACCGTTGCTTTTTTCATGCCAACCTAAATTACAGGCTGCCCAAGATAATGCGCAATACGCGGCGCAACGGCTCGGCAGCGCCCCACAAGAGTTGGTCGCCGACAGTGAACGCGCTGATGTATTTGCCGCCCATCTCCAGTTTGCGGATACGACCGACAGGAACAGACAGCGTGCCGGTAACTTTGGCAGGCGTCAGCTCGTGAATGCTGGCTTCTTTTTCGTTGGGGATGACTTTCACCCAATCGTTTGCACCTGCCAAGATGGCTTCGATTTCAGAAACAGGCAGGTCTTTTTTCAGCTTCAGGGTGAGGGCTTGGCTGTGGCAGCGCATAGAGCCGATGCGTACGCACAAGCCGTCGATTACGGTCGGATTGTCGCTGCGGCCGAGGATTTTGTTGGTTTCTACGCCGCCCTTCCATTCTTCTTTGGACTGGCCGTTGCCCAAGTCCACATCAATCCACGGAATCAGGCTGCCGGCGAGCGGTACGCCGAAGTTGGCTTTCGGATAGTCTTCGCTGCACAGGAAATCGGACACTTTGCGGTCGATGTCGAGAATCGCGCTGGAAGGATCGGCAAGCTCGTCCGCCACTTTAGCGTGAATCGCGCCCATGCCGCTGATGAGTTCGCGCATGTTTTTCGCACCCGCGCCGGAAGCGGCTTGGTAGGTCATGCTGGTTGCCCATTCGACCAAATCGTTTTGGAACAGGCCGCCCAAAGCCATCAACATCAGGGAAACGGTACAGTTGCCGCCGATGTAGTTTTTCACGCCGTTTTTGAGGCCGTTGTCGATGACGTTGCGGTTGACAGGGTCGAGGACGATGATGGCATCGTCTTTCATGCGCAGAGAAGATGCCGCGTCAACCCAGTAGCCGTTCCAGCCGCTGTCGCGCAGGGGTTGGAAGACGGATTTGGTGTAATCGCCACCCTGACAGGTAACGATGATGTCCATTTTTGCCAATTCGGCAACATCGTTGGCATCCAACAATGTTTTGGCTGCCTGACCGAAATCAGGGGCAGCGCCGCCGACGTTGGAAGTGGTAAAGAAAAACGCTTCGGGAATGTGGGCGAAGTCGTTTTCTTCTTTCATACGCTGCATCAAAACAGAGCCGACCATACCGCGCCAGCCGACGAAACCTACTTTCATGTGTTACTCCTTACAAAGAAAATCCGGATAAGTTTATAGTGCATTAACAAAAATCGGAACGGCATCGCCTGCCGCTTTGTTCAGACTTTTGTTAACCCACTATAACAAAGGGGAAAACAAACGTTTTAACGCCGTCTGCGGAAAATGTAAAGGTTTTTATCGAAATTTTTTAGAATGATGGGGAAATAGGTTAAGATGGCAATGAAATTGCATCTCATTAAATAGCACAGAGGAAGATTAAATGAGCGAAATCAATTTGTCGGATTTGCCTAAAACGGAAATAGTAGATGTCCATATTGCTTCGCCGGGGGCGAGGATTGCGGCATATTTGTTGAATAATCTGTTTACTTTTTTGATATGGTTGCCATTCATTGTGATGGTAGTTTTCACTTTAGATGAAAGCAAAAAATTAGTTTCGGAATCTTCCCTTTTTAATACCCCTGAATATTTTGCCATAACATTTTTTATTTCTTTGGCTGTTTATTTGGTTTTTGGTATTGTCCAACTGTATTACATGAGCCGGGACGGTCAGTCTTTAGGTAAAAAAATTATGGGCATACGGGTGTTAAAAAGTGACGGGAATAATCCAGGTTTTGAAGGAACGGTTTTAATCCGTGAAGTTGTTTGGGCACTTGCTGTTGGTGTTGTGGTAACTATTGTATCGTTGGCAATAAGTGACACGGGTGGAAACCTGATTTCTCTGCTTATAGCCTTCATCAACTTCATCATGCTCTTTTCCGTCAAACGCGACCGCCGTACGCTCTACGATATGCTGGCCGATACGGTTGTCGTCCAATTGCCGCCGCGCCGATAAATCGCTTTTTTGTGTTAAAATCAGCACTTTCCAACATAGGCCGTCTGAAAAATAGCTTTCAGACGGCCTTTCGACACGCTATTGATTCCATGAAAAAACACCTGTACCGCATCACGCTCGTCAGCATTGCCGCAGCCATTCTTGCCGCCTGTCCGAGCAAAAGCATTAAAAACCTCCCCGAAACCGACACCAGCGTTATCAAAGGCCCCGACCGCCCCACCGGTACGCCCGATCCTGTCGGTACGACAGTGAGCGGGGGAGGAGCAAACTACACCGTAGTTTCCTACAACGAATTGCCGCACTGGGACCTCCAACACTTTACCAAAAGCCTGCAGTCTTTCCGTTTAGGCTGTGAAAAACTTAAAAACCGCCAAGGCTGGCAGGACGTTTGTATCCAAGCCATGCAAACACCGGTGCACCATTTCCAAGCCAAGCACTTTTTCGAGCGCTATTTCACCGCATGGCGCGTCGATAACGGCGGCAATCCTGCCGGTACCATTACCGGCTATTACGAACCGGTCCTGCACGGCGATGACAAACCTACAAGCCAATCCCGTTTCCCTATTTACGGCATTCCGAACGATTTTGTTTCCGTTCCGTTGGCTGCAAACTTGAGGGGCAGCAAAGCCACCATCCGCATCCGCCAAATCGGCCCAAACAGCGGCGTCATCGACAACAGCGGCACATACACGGCCGATTTGTCCAGATTCCCGATTACAGCACGCAGCACTGCGCTGAAAGGCCGTTTTGAAGGCAGCCGTTTTGTTCCTTACCACACCCGCAGCCAAATCAACGGCGGCGCGCTTAACGGCAAAGCGCCGATTTTGGGTTATGCAGATGATCCGGTCGAACTTTTCTTTATGCACATTCAAGGTTCAGGCCGTCTGAAAACCCCGTCCGGCAAATACATCCGCGTCGGATTTGCCGATAAAAACGAGCATCCGTATGTTTCCATCGGCCGCTATATGGCGGACAAAGGCTATCTGTCGCTGGGTCAGACCAGTATGCAGGGCATCAAGGCCTATATGAAGCAAAACCCCGGCCGCCTTGCCGAAGTTTTGGGACAAAACCCAAGCTACGTCTTCTTCCGCGAGCTGACCGGCAGCGGAGATTCCGGCCCGGTGGGCGCATTGGGTACGCCGTTGATGGGCGAATACGCCGGTGCCATTGACCGTCACTACATCACGCTTGGCGCACCGCTGTTTGTCGCCACTGCCCACCCGACCACCCAAAAAGCCCTCAACCGCCTGATTATGGCGCAAGATACCGGCAGCGCGATTAAAGGCGCGGTCCGTGTGGATTATTTCTGGGGTTATGGCGACGAAGCAGGCGAAGTGGCCGGCAAAATGAAAACCACCGGCTATGTATGGCAGCTCCTGCCCAACGGCATGAAACCGGAATACCGTCCATAAACAGCGGTTAAAAAAAAGGCCGTCTGAAACCAAGATTCAGGTTTCAGACGGCCTGAGACCTTTGCAAAATTCCTCCCCCCCCAACAACTGAAACCTAAACACAGGTTAAGACCTTTGCCTTTTTCCTTACCCAATTTCAATTCATTCTCAATCAAAGCTAAAATAAAAAAAGCCCTCCTATCACTAGGAGGGCTTTTATGCTTAGTTTATAAATTAAACAAATTCAACATGAACATCCGTATCAACCAAGAGTTGAGCACCGTTTGTAACTGTTGATGTGTAAACGTTGTAAGTGTGTCCGTTTACATTGGTTGTGGTTGAATTTGGGTTCCAGTTACCAACATCTTTGATTGTAACAGTATCACCAGCCTCACCGCTAACCATTAATTGGTGTTTAGCATCAGAAGTATAAGATTTCAAACCAGGGTTCATATCTAATACATCTTTAGCTTCCAATACTAATTTAGTTGCGCCACCGTTTGTTAAATCAATGTGGTCAATATTAGCAATACGAGACATACCTACAGCAGTCTTCATAAAGCCCGTACCCGCATTGTCGATTTTAGTTAAATCAACTTCGGTTACATCACTGTCAAAGGCTAGCGTATTATGGCCATTACCACCATCAATGCGAGCAAGGCGTCCTTTACCTTCATTGATTGCTGAATTATCAGCATTAGTGGTTTGGAATCCTTCACTTAAATAACGCAAGTTATCAGCATTTAATACGATGCGGTCATCACCTGAACCAGCGTAGATGATATCCGCACCACCTTCACCATAGATGGTGTCATTATCTTGACTTCCGGCAATAAAGTTACTGTGTTCGTTACCTCTTACCACGCCAGAACCTTGTACTGTTGGTTCAGCACCTAAGCTTGAACCACCGTAGAACAATTTACCAGAAGTGTTATAAGAGTTTACGTAAATATCAGCCAAACCATCACCGTTTACATCAACCATACCTACAGAAGATGAACCATCCGCTTGATTGTTAGGAACAATAATACCTTTTTTGCCTAAGGCTGATGGATCCACTGTTGCAGGATCAGCTTTACCGTAAACGATATACGAATCTGTCTTATATTTAGCGTACTGAGCTTTAGCAGAACTACCGCTACCAGTATTACCGTAAGTGGTAATTAACACATCGGCTAAACCATCGCCATTCACATCGCCCACACCTACTGCATTACTATAGTCTGCAGTTTGGAGTGAACCTTTAGTTGTGCTGATAGCAAAGCCACCATTTGCCCCAGAAACAGATCCATTGCCTTTACTAGTTGAGAATGAAACTGTACTTGCGTTTTTACCACCGAATAATACGTAAGAATTACCGTATTTTCCGTCAACAACAACTACATCAGCATAACCATCACCATTCACATCACCAGCTGCATTTGCAGAAGTTACACCATGGTTAAAACTGATTTTATTTGAATTGTTTAGTCCAGTCGCACTACCGAAGTAAATACCATTAGTAGTCACAACATCATTGTAGCCATCACCATTGAAGTCACCCACGCCAGCAGCGTATTGTTGAGCACCCCAAGAGAGACCATTACCTGCACTGTTATAACCAAATGACAAGTTTCCACTCTTATTAGTATAGCTACCATTAGTGCTGCCATAATAAACGGTAGAAGACTTATCTCCCATCACGATCATATCTACGATACCATCGCCGTTCACATCGCCTGCAGCGGCTGGAATACCGTTACCGATACCAGCTGTATTAATCAAACCAACTGGACCACCAGTATAGAGTCGAGCCATGCCACCTGTTTCTGCGGCAGTCCCAAACAATACATCGTTATAGCCATCTCCATTCACGTCACCCACACCAGCTTGGTGCCATACAGCACTACCGATATAATTGTTACCCGCCAACGTCAAGTTTTTACCACCTAGGATCGCATCAGCTTTATTACCAATCCAAGATCCCATACCGATATCGTCATAGCCATTACCATTGATATCACCAACGGTTGTTGCACTCCAATATTCGTGTTCTTTTCCTACTGCTGTTGGAGGTGTTGTTACCCCTTCCACATCTATCACAATAGAAGATTGTGCATCTTCTTTTGATGTAATTTCAGTGCTAGATGCATAAATCTTGTGTTCACGGTTAGTTAACCAATCCGGCGTATAACTCCAGTTACCTGAAGAATCCGCGGTTATTGATCCTAATTTCACAAACGCACCATCTAAGTTGATCTCATAGAAATGGACTGTGCTGGATGGAAGCGTTGTTGTACCTTTAATAGTTGGCGTATTGTCATCAGTTTTTGTATTGGTTCCACCTGTACCTGTTTGGCTGCCGTAATCATCAGCATAGTTAACGATAGTTACTTTAGCTTCAGTCACTGCTGGAACTTCAACTA
>NZ_JAPWBB010000020.1:0-24496 GCF_041433235.1 Neisseria sp. 27098_8_112
GGTAAATGGTCAAAGGCCGTCTGAAAGTTTCAGACGGCCTTCAATATTAAATATAAATCGAAAATCAGAGAAAATATGAATATCAAACAAATTATCCAAGCCCTGCCCAAAGCCGAGCTGCACGTCCATATCGAAGGGACGTTCGAGCCGGAGTTGATGTTTGAAATCGCCAAGCGCAACCATATAGCGATTCCTTATGAAAATGTCGATGCGGTACGGCAGGCTTATGATTTTCACAATTTGCAGTCGTTTTTGGATATTTATTATGCCGGTGCCGGCGTATTGTTGCACGAGGCGGATTTTTACGATTTGACCCGCGCGTATCTTGAGCGTTGCCGCGAAGACAATGTCGTGCATACGGAAATATTTTTCGATCCGCAAACCCATACTGTGCGGGGCGTGGCGTTTGAAACCGTGATTAACGGCATTGTCCGCGCCTGCCGTGAAGCCGGGCAGCAATGGGGCATAAGCACGCGTTTGATTATGTGTTTCCTGCGGCATTTGTCGGAAGAAAGCGCATCTGAAACCTTAAATCAGGCTTTGCCTTATAAAGAACACATCATCGGCGTAGGCTTGGATTCGAGCGAACTGGGGCATCCGCCGTCTAAGTTTGAACGCGTGTTTGCTCAGGCGCGGGCGGAGGGTTTGTTGACGGTGGCCCATGCCGGAGAAGAAGGACCGCCGGAATATGTTTATGAGGCTTTGGACTTACTGCATATCCGCCGTATCGATCATGGCGTACGGGCGGAAGAAGATGAGGCGTTGATGGCGCGTTTGATTAAAGAAAAAATGCCGTTGACCGTTTGCCCGTTGAGCAATTTGAAATTAAAAGTGTTCCCTGAAATGGCAAAACACAATTTGCGCCGTATGTTGCAACGCGGCGTATTGGTAACCGTCAATTCCGATGATCCGGCGTATTTCGGCGGCTATATGAACCGCAATTTTGAAGTACTTGCCGAGGCTTTGGATTTGAGTGCGGAAGAAATCAAAACCTTGTGCGCCAATTCGTTCCGCGCTTCGTTTTTGAGCGATGCGGAAAAGGAAGCATGGATACGGAAGATTGAAAGTTTTTAATGTCGAATAACGATAAAAGGCCGTCTGAAAAAGTTTCAGACGGCCTTTGTTGATGGCGGTTAATAGTCGACTTTGATTTTGGGCGTTTCCTGCGCAGCTTTGTATTCTTCTTCCAATTCAAAGCGCAGCGGATACAAATTCAGTTTTTCCATCAGCAGGCGGTCGCCGTCTTCGTCCGGATTGCCTGTAGTCAACAGCTTGTCGCCGTAGAAAATCGAGTTTGCGCCAGCCATGAAACACATGGCCTGCATGGATTCAGGCATATTGCTGCGGCCTGCGGACAGGCGGACGTAGCTGTGCGGCATAGTAATCCGCGCCACAGCGATGGTGCGGACAAATTCCGTCCAGTCCAAATCTTCGGCATCGGCCAGCGGCGTGCCTTCTACTTTGACCAACTGGTTGATCGGCACGCTTTCGGGCTGAGGATCGAGGTTGGCAAGGCTGGCAATCAGGCCTGCGCGTTCGGCACGGGTTTCGTTCATGCCGACGATGCCGCCGCAGCAGACTTTCAAACCGGCATTGCGGACTTTGCCCAAAGTATCCATGCGGTCTTCGTGTTTGCGGGTGTGGATGATGTCGTTGTAGCGTTCGGGGTCGGTGTCGAGGTTGTGGTTGTAGTAGTCCAGGCCGGCTTTTTTGAAGTCTTCAGCCATGCCGTCTTCGAGCATGCCGAAGGTGCCGCACACTTCCATGCCCAAGCCTTTCACTGCACTGATGATTTCGGAAACGACAGCCACGTCTTTGGGTTTGGGGCCGCGCCATGCCGCGCCCATGCAGAAACGGCTGGCGCCGCGCGATTGGGCAATTTTGGCTTTTTCGACGATTTCGTCCACGTCCATCATCTGCTCTTTGCCCAGATTGGTGTTGTGGTGTGCCGATTGCGGGCAGTAGGCGCAGTCTTCGGGGCAACCGCCGGTTTTGATGGAGAGCAGGGTGGAAAGTTGGATTTCGCGCGGGTTGAAGTTTTGGCGGTGGATTTCGGCGGCTTGGAAAACGAGGTCGAGGAAAGGTAGTCCGAATAAAGCCTCGACATCGCATTTTTTCCAATAACGCGCAGTCGGATGCGGCTTGCGCTCGGTTTGACGGCGTAAGGCTACGGGAGATACGGTCATAGTGTGTTCTTTCGTGTTTACAGCGACGCAGTGTCGCTGACGGCTTGACTGCCGGCGCAATGACGGCAGCAGCAGGTTTGAAATCAATATAAAAGGCCGTCTGAAACGGCGCAGCAAGTGTAACGCTTTTGATAATGTAGAGCAAATGTTTCAGACGGCCTGAAATATGGTTTGCCCGGGTTTGCTATAATCGCATTTTTAATTTTTCCGTTTTCTTATGAACGCGCCCAAAGCCTTCGCCGTACTTGGCCCGACCGCCGGCGGTAAAACCGCACTGGCCTTAAATATTGCCCAATCGTTGCCGGTGGAAATCATCAGTTTGGATTCCGCGCTGGTGTATCGCGGTATGGACATCGGTACGGCCAAGCCGACTGTCGATGAGCTTGCCGCCGTACCGCATCATTTGATTGATATTATTTCGCCGCTGGAAAGTTATAGCGCGGCGGATTTTGTCGGCGACTGCGTGCGCTTGGTGAATGAAATACATACGCGCGGTCGCTATCCGCTGATTGTCGGCGGTACGATGATGTATTTCCACGCATTGACGGAAGGTTTGAACGATTTGCCCAGTGCGGATGCGGCAGTGCGCGCACAACTTCAGGCGGAAAAGAACGAACACGGTCTGGCAGGCCTGTATCGTCGTTTGCAGGAAGTTGACCCGATTACGGCAGGCCGTCTGAAAGCCAATGACAGCCAGCGTATTGAGCGCGCTTTGGAAGTCTATCTTTTGACCGGCAAGCCTTTGAGCGAACATTTCACGGAGCAGAAGCAGGCCGCGCCTTTATTTGATTTATGCACGGTTGCCCTTATCCCCGAAGACCGCCATTTGTTACACCGGCAAATCGAAAAACGCTTTTTAAATATGCTGGAACACGGTTTCCTTGATGAAATGCACGCCTTACGCCGCGATTATCCGCAACTGCATGCGGATATGCCGTCTATGCGCTGCGTGGGCTACCGTCAGGCTTGGGATTATCTCGAAGGCGAAACCGATTATGACACCTTTGTCGAAAAAGGCATTGTCGCCACGCGCCAGCTTGCCAAACGCCAGTTGACCTGGTTGCGGAAAATTCCTTTGGCGCACACGTTAGATCCTTACGCAGACAGCGATTATGTTCAGACGGCCTTAGCCTTGGCGCGTCAGCATTTTCAGGAATAATCCATGCTGACTACGCCACCACTTGCCCCTAAAACATTGGCCGCGCTAAAAGAATTGGGTATTCGTACACTGGAAGATTTGCAAAAAATCGGCGCAGTCCGATCGTTTCTATTACTGAAAGCATCGGGTTTGACCGTAACCAAAAGCACCTTGTGGCAACTGGATGCGTTGGTTTCGGGTGTGGATGTCCGGCATATTTCCGAGGAGAGAAAGACGGAGCTGGGCAAGACCTTGAAAAACCATCCGCCTGTTGCCGTTTTCCCTTCGCAAAGCGATATGGAAGCCTTTATGCGGCTGGCGATAGAACAGGCCAGACAATCGGCGGCATTGAGCGAAGTCCCCGTTGGCGCGGTCATCGTATATCAATGCAAGGCAATCGCAGCGGCACACAATACCTGCATTGGCGACCACAATGTCAGCCATCATGCCGAAATCAATGCACTTTCCGCCGCTGGTAAGGCCTTGCAAAACTACCGTTTGGAAGATTGCGACGTGTACATCACATTAGAGCCTTGCTCCATGTGCGCATCTGCCTTGATACAGGCGCGGGTCGGGCGCGTGATTTATGGTGCGGCCGAAGCTAAAACCGGTGCGGCAGGCAGCGTGGTTGATTTGTTTGCCGACAAACGTCTGAACAAGCATACCGCAATTTTGGGCGGCATATTGGCAGAAGAATGCCAAAGCGTATTGCAGGATTTCTTTGCGGCCAAACGTAAGGCCGTCTGAATTTCAGACGGCCTGTCAGCAAAAACACTTTATTTTAAATTTTCGGATTTCAAATGTCAGTCAATCATTACGAAAACTTCCCTGTCGGCTCCATTGTGCTGCCGCGCCGTTTGCGCAAGCCGGTTCACGCCGTTTACGCTTTTGCACGGACGGCGGACGATATTGCCGATGAAGGCAATACCGAAGCAGCCGAACGCCTGCGCCAACTGGACGAACTGAAGGCAGAGTTAGACCGTATTGCACAAGGCGGTAAACCGCAAACAGCTTTGATGCAGCGTTTGCATAACGAAGCGATTGAGCCGTTTCAATTGCCGTTGCAGCCGTTTTACGATTTGCTGGCGGCGTTCAGTCAGGATGTGGTCAAAACCCGTTATGAAAACTTTGGCGAATTGATTGCCTATTGCCGCTTGTCCGCCAATCCGGTGGGGCGCATTATGCTGCATTTGTACGGGCAAACCGATGAAGTGAGCATGGCGCAAAGCGACGGCATTTGCACTGCCTTGCAGCTGATTAATTTTTGGCAGGACGTGGCGGTAGATTGGCAGAAAGGGCGCGTGTACATCCCTCAGGAAGATTTGCAGAAGTTCAAAGTCAGCGAAGAGCAGATTGCGGCCGGCAAAGCCGACTTCGCCTTCCAACGACTGATGGCGCACGAGTGCCAACGTGCTTTTCAAATGCTGAAGGCCGGATCGCCGTTGGGCAAAACCCTCAAAGGACGAATCGGTTTTGAGTTGCGCATGATTATTGTCGGCGGCCAGTTGATTTTGCAGAAGCTGGACGGTTGCAAATATGATGTGTTTAACCAGCGGCCGTTGTTGGATAAGAAAGACTGGATGATTATCATCAAACGGGCTTTGATGAAGAAATAAAAAAGGCCGTCTGAAATTGAGGTTTCAGACGGCCTTGATGTTTTTCGATTAGCGGTTTTTCAAACGGTTGATGCGGTTGTCCAAAGAAGGATGGGTACTGAACCAAGAGTCTTTGGCATCGCTGGCAATGCCCATTGCCGTCATGGTTTGCGGCAGGTCGCTGGGGTTGCCTTTTAAGCGTTGCAGGGCGGCAATCATTTTCGGCGCGCCCACCAGTTTTGCAGCGCCCGCATCGGCGCGGTATTCGCGTTGGCGGCTGAACCACATCACAATAATGCTGGCAAGGAAGCCGAATACAACCTGCAAGACCATGCTGACCATGAAATATGTACCTTGCGACGTACTGCCGTCATTGTTGCGCGCCACCATGCTGGAAACGATACGCGCCAAGAAGACGACAAAAGTATTCACAATACCTTGAATCAGCGTCAGCGTTACCATATCGCCGTTGCCGACGTGCGCCATTTCATGCGCCAAAACGGCTTCGACTTCATCGCGGGTCATGTGGTCGAGCAGGCCGGTGCTGACAGCGACGAGCGAGCTGTTTTTGGTCGCGCCGGTTGCAAAGGCGTTAGGCTCGGGAGAGTCGTAAATGGCGACTTCCGGCGTTTTCAGATTCCATTGGCGGGCTTGCGCTTCAACAGTTGCCAACAGCCAAGCTTCTTCTTCGCTTTGGGGCTGGTCGATGACGACGGCGCCGACCGAATGTTTGGCGATGGTTTTCGACATCAGCAGGGAGACAATCGAGCCGCTGAAGCCGACGACTGCGGAATAAGCCAACAGGCTGCCGACTTGGTCGGTACTGTTGATGCCCAAGATGGCCAAAATAACACGGATGACAACCAGAACTGCGATATTGGTTGCGATAAATAAGAAAATGCGTTTCACCGATTATTCCTTTTTAGTGTGGTTTGTGAGGTGATTTTTATATGGGCGCATTGTCTCAAAAACTCTATAGAGAGGAAACAGCGCAATAGGCAAAGGTATGCAAATTCAAAGCAATTGAAGCAAAGGCCGTCTGAAAAGGTAGTCTCAGCCAGTGAGAATCGCTTTTCAGGCGGCCTTTTATAGGTAAAACTATCTGCCGGCTTCTTCCAGCCAGTTGCGCGGTATGAGGAATTGATTGAGGCGTGCTTCGGGTGAACCTTCTTCCGGCACATATTGATACTCGAAGCGTACCAAAGGCGGCATGGACATCAAAATGCTTTCCGTGCGTCCGCCGCTTTGCAGGCCGAACAGCGTGCCTCTGTCCCAAACCAAGTTAAATTCGACATAGCGTCCGCGACGGTAGAGTTGGAAATCTCGTTCACGTTCTCCATAAGGCGTGTTTTTGCGTTTGGCCACAATCGGCAGATACGCTGCGATATAGCCTTCCCCGACTGCCTTGATAAAGTTCAAGCAGGTATCGAAATCCCAACGGTTTAAATCGTCAAAAAACAGGCCGCCCACGCCGCGTGTTTCGTTACGGTGTTTTAAATAGAAATATTCGTCACACCATTGTTTGAATTCAGGATAAACCGATTCGCCAAATGGCGCGCATACATTCCGCGCCACTGTGTGCCAATGCACGATATCTTCTTCAAAAGGATAAAACGGCGTTAAATCAAAGCCGCCGCCAAACCACCAAACCGGCTCGGCATTTTCAGGATAGGCAATAAAAAAGCGCACATTGGCATGGCTGGTCGGAACATAAGGATTTTTCGGATGAATGACCAGCGACACGCCCATGGCTTCAAACGCCGCCCCCGCCAATTCCGGACGATGGGCCGTGGCAGAAGCCGGCATTTTTGTTCCCTTTACATGCGAAAAATTTACACCGGCCTGCTCGAATACTGCGCCGTTTTTCAATACGCGGGTTTCGCCGATACCCAGTTTCCCCGTCCACGCTTCATGCACAAATTTGGCTTCGCCATCTTCTTGCTCCAGCGCGGCGCAGATTTGGTTTTGCAGGGTTTTGAGGAGGGTTAGAACGGATTCTGTGTGCATGATATTTCCTTGATGGTTTCGTATTTGTAAAATAACAGGGCGGAAGATGATTTAAGTTTTTGAAACTAATTGTTATTTTTCTGTTTCTTTATTATGGGTAAATTTTTGCATGGGCGTATCTTGCAATCAAGCGTTACTCATCGGCAATAGATTGAAAGGTATCGATGATATTGCGATACCTTTCAGACGGCCTTGATTTATTCAGTAAAAAAAGTATGTGCGCCCAAATAGTTTTTGGCGTAAAACGGAGTGGAAAGTTTTTCGGTTTTGATGGTTTTGCCGCTGCTGGGTGCGTGGATAAATTCACCGTTGCCGATGTAGAGGCCGACATGGGAGTATTTGTGTGCGCCGCCGGTATTGAAAAAGACAAGATCGCCGGCTTTTAATTTGCCGTCGGGAATTTTTCGGCTGGCCGCGGCCATATCGCGCGCGGTGCGTGGCAGGTTGACGTTGAGGGCGTTTTTATAGACGAATTGGATCATGCCGCTGCAGTCAAAGCCTGTGGATGTCGTGCTGCCGCCCCATTTGTAGGGCGTGCCGATCAGGCCTAGGCTGTGAAGCATCAATTCCTGCGAACCTTGGGTGCGGTCGATATGGGAAATGCGGACAGGTTGGACTTTTCTGGCGGTTGTTTGCGGCTTGTGGGATTTATGCTTGCCGGTTGTGCCGCAGGAGGCCAACAATAGGCCGGTGGTACAAACAAATAGGGTTTTACAGATGAGTCGAGACATGGTGAATTCCTCCGGCCGCATGATTTCAGTTTTCAGACGGCCTCTATAATAATCCTTCTATGGGCAGGATGGACAGGATTTTTGAAGTAATCCGTTTCCAGAACTTGGCTTCGGGTTCGTGTGCGTAAGTTCGTTTTTCGCTTGGGTCATACCAGTATAGTTTATTGTAATTGCCAAGCGTTACCTGATAGGCGTAGCTTGGGGTAGTTGTTACGAGGGTGCGCTGCATTTTGCCTGCGATTTCGGGGCTTTCGATGACGACGCCCATTTCGGTATTGAGGCGTGCGGAGCGTGGGTCGAGGTTGAATGAGCCGATGAAAATGCGTTTCTCGTCCACGATGAATGTTTTGGCATGTAAGCTGGTGGCGGAGCTACCGGTTAAGCCACGGTCTTTGGAGGTCGGAACGGCATGGTTGGGCTGGAGCTCGTAAAGTTTGACCCCGGCTTTAAGCAAGGGCTTGCGGTATTTGACGTAGCCTGAATGGACGGCGGCAACGTCGGTCGCCTGGAGGGAATTGGTCAGGACGGTAACGTCCACGCCGTTGTGAATCAGCTTTTCTATGGCCTTAACACCTGATTTTGTGGGTACAAAATAAGGGGAGACAAGGTAAACGCTTTTTTCAGGTTGCTTGAGGGCGTCTTGCAGGCGTTCGGAAATAGGCGGTTTGTGCCGGTCGCGGTCTAAGCCTTTGGCCGGGTCATCGCTGATCAGGCGTGTGCTGACGCTTTGCCACTCCATAAGGTTGCTCTGCATTTTTTGATAGAGGTTGGAGTGTTCGATGCTTTGACGGTAGCGGATAAGCGTTTGGTTTTTATCTTGGTCGGTGTAATCGAGCTCTGCCAATCCTTTTTGCAGGTTTCCCCGTTTGATGATGCTTGTTGCGTTATAAGCGGAATGGCTTGCCCAGTAGCGGTCGAAGTCTTGGGATACTTCGGTTACGACGCGGCCTGTGGCGAGGATATCTAGATCGGCAAAGATGGTATCGTCGTTAACCTTAAAATATTCGTCGCCGATATTGCGTCCGCCCAAAATGGTGGCACGGTTATCGGCGGTAAACGATTTATTGTGCATTCGGCGGTTAAGTCGCGGAAAGTCGGCAACGTAGCCGAGTGCACGCCATTTTCTGAAAATAAAGGGATTAAACAGACGGACTTCGATATTGGGATGATTGTCGAGTGCCAGCAGGAGATCATCCATGCCGTTGGTGTTGTTATCGTCCAGAAGCAAACGCACACGGACGCCGCGTTCGGCCGCGCGATGAATCAGGTTGAACAGAAGCTTGCCGGAGATGTCGTTGTGCCAGATATAGTATTGTAAATCGAGGGTATGGTCGGCGGATTCAATCAGGGCGGCACGGGCGACAAAGGCTTCATGGGCATCGTTCAGCAGATAGATATGGGAAACATCGGTCTTAGAGGATGTAGAAGGAATACCTAAGGCGCTGTCCAGTCGCGGCGTTGCAGGTATGTCAAGATACCTGCTTTGGGTGCGTTCGTCCAATGATGGCAAAAACGCGGCGCAACCGCCCAATAGCAGGGTATAAAGAAGAGGAAGATGAAATTTCATGGGAAACCGGTACAAACAATCCCTACCTAAATGACATTTAGGCAGGGATCGAATTGAAATTAGGTTGCTTGAATCAGCTTAGAAGGCAACATAATTTGCCGGGTTGACCGGTTTGCCGTTTTGACGGATTTCAAAGTGCAACTGGGTGCGGGATGCATCGGTATTACCCATGTGCGCAATGGTTTGACCGCGTTTAACGGTTTGGTTTTCATTAACCAGCAGGCGTTGGTTGTGGCCGTATGCGCTCAAGAATGAGGAGTTGTGTTGGATGATGACCAAGTTGCCGTAACCGCGCAAGCCTGAGCCTGCGTAAACGACTTTACCATCTGCCGCTGCAACAACAGGCTGGCCTTGCGTACCGGCGATATCTACGCCTTTGTTGCTGCCGCCGAAGTTGGCGATAACGTTACCGGTAGTCGGACGCTGCCATATGATGCCGCTGACGTTGCGGCTGCTGCCGGTAGACACGGTTGGTGTATTGGCAGGTGTGCTTGGAGCTGGAGCAGTGGTTGTCGTTGTTGGAGTAGAAGGTTTGCTTGCAGAAGCTGCAGGTGCAACGTAGCCTTCAGGTTTTACGCGCAGGGTTTGACCAATGCTGATGGTGTTGTCGGCCAGGTTATTCCATGCACGCAGATTGTCTTGGGTAATGTTGTAGCGTTTGGAGATGTTGTAAACGGTATCACCACGAACAACGGTATGTGTCGCTGCATTGATATCAACAGGCGCATAAGAAGGCGTGTAAGTGCCGGTGCTGCCGCTGTTGTATGTTGGAGCAGGTGTACTTGCCGGTGGAGTGTATGGAGCATCTGCCGCTGGGCTGGTGTTGGTATTGTAAGGCGCTGCACCGTAAGGATTGTCAGCGGTAGAGCCTGTTGTTGAACCACCGCTTTGTGTGCCGACGACTACAGGAGCCGGTTGTTGGCTGGCACAGGCTGCAAGTAATAAAACCAAAGCTGCCGATCCGGCATAAGATACACTTTTTTTCAACATGTTAATGACTTTCGTATTCAGGTAATTGTTCTCGTCGGGGCATATCATAATAAAAATATGCTTGTTTCTCAAGTGTCCGGCTGTTAGGGACTGTTAAGGTGCAGGGATTTCTGACCAAAAGGAAGCGGTTTGCTCCATTTGTCCGTAGGCAGTCAAATCGACTTGCAGGGGGGTAATCGTGATGAAGCCGGACGCGCATTCGCCAAAGTCGGTACCTTCTTCGCTGTCGGAAACATCGCCGACCGGCCCAATCCAATAAATTTGTTCGCCACGTGGATTATACATGGGAACAATGCTTTGTTCATGATGACGACGGCCGAGCCGTGTAATTTTTATGCCTTGGATATCCTCAGGTGCGACGGCAGGGATATTGATGTTCCATAAGATGGGTTCGGAAATAGGGCGTTTGAGAAAGTAGGAAAGCAGTATCCAAGCGGCTTTTTCCGCGGTTTCCCAATAACGGCCGCTGGAGTCGGCAAGCGAAAAAGCAATGGCGGGAATGCCCATTAAATAGGCTTCAGTCGCGGCGGCAACCGTACCGGAATAAAGCGTATCGTCGCCCATGTTTGCGCCGTTGTTAATGCCGGACAAGACTAAGTTGGGTTTGAAGTCGGCAAGGGCATGCTGGCCGACATGAATGCAATCGGTGGGGGTGCCGTTCACATAGTAAAACCCGTTTTCCGCCTGTTTCAGTTGTAAAGGACGGTCTAAAGTCAGGGAATTGCTGACGCCGCTGCGATCGCGTTCGGGCGCAACCACCCTGACATTGGCAAATTCTGCACATACTCTTGCCAAAACAGCCAAACCGGGCGCAAGATAACCATCGTCGTTTGAGATTAATATGTTCATGTGACAATATTGTGTCTATCGGTAAGATGGACGGTATTGTACTGGTTTGCTTGAGCGATTGTCCATGAATCGGCAACGTTTGGGCGGAAAGGATAATAATGAAACATTATGAGTTAGATCCCAAAGCTTTATTGGGCGGCGTGATTGCTTCAGACGGCAATCAGGAGATTGTTCAGCTTTCACTGCAGAAGAATAATGAAATTCCGGCATATGAGGCGGATGCGATTATTTTGCTTTTGGTTTTAAACGGCAAAGCCGAAATCAAAACGGTGGACGAAGTTTTGCAAACCGAAGGCTTGCAAGTTATCCGTCTTGAACCGATGGAGGCGCACAGCATTCGCGCGTTGGCCGATAACACCAATATTTTGGTTATCAAACAATTGATTCATGAAACCGGTCTCAGCAAACGTTTGAGATTTGGAAGTTGCTGTCTGTAATGGCAATAAAGGCCGTCTGAAAAGTTTCAGACGGCCTTTTTAAAATTAACTAGATTTATTTCAAACCTTTTTTCACCAAGTCTTCATAACCGCCATGGTTAGTTACGTTGGTGTAGCCGGCTTTTTTCAGCTCGGTCAGTGCAGCTTCTGCTCGGCGGCCGCTGCGGCAGTAGAGGTTTACCGGCGCATTTTTATCCGGGCTGACGGATTTGATGCGGTCAACGATTTGATCGTGCGGAATATTGAGTGCACCTTGCAAATGGCCTTCTTTAAATTCTTCGGCAGAGCGGACATCAATCCAAACGCCTTTTGCTTTTGCAGGTTGTGCCGCACTTTTTTCAATCTTAGGCATAGAGGCTGCGGAAGCGGCCAAAGGAGTGGCAATAGTGGCGGCAAAAAGTACGGCGGTCAGCAGTTTCTTCATGGTTCAATCTCCTATTTAGACAGAAAACAATATGATAACTTTATCAGTTTAGCATTTCATCAGGCCGTCTGAAAGGAGAGTCGGCTTTCAGACGGCCTGATTTTACAAACCGATTAGCGTTGGGTTTCTACTGCTTCCAAAGCGCGTAAAGCGTAGGTATAAGCGGCACCAGCGTTCAGGGCGATAGCAGTGGCCAATGCGCCGGCGATTTCACTTTCGGTTGCCCCAGCTTTGGCTGCGGCGGCTGCATGCACGCTGATGCAGCTTTCGCAACGTGTGGTAATGGCAACGGCGATGGCGATCAGTTCGCGTGTTTTGGCATCCAGTGCTTCGGCAGCGGCTGCTTGATCCAGTGCGCCGTAGGCTTGCAGCATTTTAGGATGGTTTTTACCCAGTTCGCCGAATGCTTTTTTTACCAAGGCGGTATGTTCAGGCCAGTCTTTAAACATGATATGTCCTTTCTTAATGTGAGTGGATAAGATAAAAAATCCTATCCGTTTGTGTTTGGTGTGTGTATTATTGCAATAATTGGAAGAATAAAATCGTCAAAACATCTCATTTATTGGTAAAAAACACTATGGATATTTTGGATAGGCTGGTCGAATTGGCGCAGGTAAAAGGCAGCGTGGATGTTCAATGTCTGTTTCGTGGGGAGTGGTATGTGCGGCATGAACCAAAGCGTGCGCATGGTTTGGTACATATCGTAACTGCCGGTTCGGGTTATATCCGAATTGATGGGGAGCAAGAGGCCAGGCTGCTGAGTGCGGGGGATATCATTTTTTTCCCGCGCAGCGTAGGGCATACTTTGAGCAGCGACAGCAGTTGTGAAAATCTTGGCGTCAACGTGCTGACGAGTGAAAAAGGCGCATTTAAAGTCAAGCAAAGTCATGCAGGAGGCGATGCGGCTTTGCATCTTTTCTGCGCGCGGTTTGAATATGAAGCGCAGGCGGATATTATGGCGGGGCTGCCTGACACGGTTTTGCTGAATATCAACCATCCGTCTTTACAGTATTTGGTGGCATTGTTGCAATATGAGAGCGGTCAGGCATTGTCCGGCTCGGTAGCGGTTGTGAACGCATTGGCTTCGGTGTTGCTGGTATTTCTACTTCGAGCTAGTCTGGAGAAAAATGGGGAAGCGCAATTAAGCGGTTTGTTGAATGGTTGGCAGGACAAACGTTTGCGGAATCTGCTTCAGGCAGTAGTGGATAAGCCGGAAGAAGAGTGGAATATTGAGAAAATGACCGAGATTGCCAACTTGTCTCGCGCCCAGTTAATGCGGGTATTTAAGCAGCAGACGGGAACAAGCCCGCACGCCTTTGTAAACAGTATCCGCTTACAGCAGGGGGCATTATTGTTGAAACAGACGTCGGATTCGGTTTTATCGGTTGCACTCTCGGTCGGTTTTCAATCGGAAACGCATTTTGGCAAGGCATTTAAAAAGCAATATGGGATATCGCCGGGGCAATATCGTAAGAATGATCGCGCTGATGAAGCAGCAGTACAAGCGGAAGAAATGCCGATTTACTTTATTTGAACAGATGATAAAAGGCCGTCTGAAAGTGTAAAAATGAAATCTAGGATTTCTAAAACACTTTTCAGACGGCCTTAATTTTAAAACGTATCAATCAAACAGAATTAGTCCAGTTTTTTGAAATGACGGCGACGTTCCAATTCGCTCAGATAGCGTTTACGCAGGCGGATGGATTGTGGCGTGATTTCAACCAGTTCGTCATCGTCGATGAATTCAACTGCGCCTTCCAAAGTCAATTTGATCGGCGTAGTCAGGCGCACGGCTTCATCTGTACCGCTGGCACGGACGTTGGTCAGTTTTTTACCTTTCAGAGGGTTTACCACCAAGTCGTTGTCACGGCTGTGGATACCGATAATCATACCTTCGTAGACTTTGTCGTTTGGAGAAACGAACATACGGCCTCGGTCTTCCAAGTTCCACAGGGCATAAGCAACAGCTTCACCTTGCTCTTGAGAAACCAGTACGCCGTTGTGACGACCGGGCATATCGGGTTTAACCGGTGCGTAGTCGTCAAAAACGTGGCTCATCAAGCCGGTACCGCGGGTCAAAGTCAGGAACTCGCCTTGGAAACCGATCAGGCCGCGTGCTGGAATGTGGTACTCCAGACGGGTACGGCCATTGCCGTCGCTTTCCATATTGGTCAATTCGCCACGGCGGCGGCCAAGCTCTTCCATAACGGCGCCTTGGTTGTCATCAGGTACGTCCACAGTCAGGTTTTCGTAAGGCTCGCATTTTTGACCGTCAATTTCACGGAATACCACGCGCGGTTTGCCGACTGCCAATTCAAAGCCTTCGCGGCGCATGTTTTCCAACAAAATGGTCAGGTGCAATTCGCCACGGCCGGAAACGCGGAATACATCAGCGTCGGCAGTATCTTCAACACGCAGGGCAACGTTGGTCAGCAATTCTTTTTGCAGACGGTCGCGGATTTGGCGGGAAGTCACGAATTTGCCTTCAGTACCGGCCAAAGGAGAAGTGTTGACCATAAAGTCCATGGTCAGGGTCGGCTCGTCCACGCTCAACATAGGCAAGCCTTTAGGATTGTCTTTGTCGGTAATGGTTACGCCGATACCGATGTCTTCGATACCGGAAATAATCACGATGTCGCCGGCTTCAGCTTCTTCCAAAGGTACGCGTTCCAAGCCTTGGAAACCCAACAGTTGGTTGATACGGCCTTGGGCAACTTGTTCTTCATGATTCATCACGGCAACGACTTGGCCGGGTTTGATGCGGCCGTTCAGGATGCGGCCGATACCGAGGCGGCCGGTGTAGTTGTCGTAGTCCAGTTGGGAAATTTGGAGTTGCAGCGTTTCGTCTGCGCTGCCGCTTGGAGGAGGCGTGTGTTTCAAAATGGTCTCGAACAGAGGACGCATGTCGCTGCTCTCGTCGTTTTCATCCAATTTGGCAAAGCCGGACAGGCCGGAAGCATAGACGATAGGGAAGTCCAATTGTTCGTCAGTTGCGCCCAAGTTGTCGAACAATTCGAATGTTTGGTCGATAACCCAGCTTGGACGGGCAGACGGTTTGTCGATTTTATTGATAACAACGATAGGTTTCAGACCCAAAGCCAAGGCTTTTTTGGTCACGAAACGGGTTTGCGGCATAGGGCCTTCTTGTGCGTCAACCAACAGTACGACGCAGTCAACCATGCCCAATACACGTTCCACTTCGCCACCAAAATCGGCGTGTCCCGGGGTATCTACGATGTTGATGTGGTAGCCTTCGTATTCGATGGCGGTATTTTTAGCAAGAATGGTAATGCCGCGCTCTTTTTCAAGATCGTTGCTGTCCATTACGCGCTCTTCTACTTGCTGGTTGGAACGGAATGTACCGGACTGGCGCAGCAATTGGTCAACTAATGTGGTTTTGCCATGGTCGACGTGGGCGATGATGGCAATATTGCGGATTTGTTTCATGATGATTTATGTGTTTCAGCTAGGTGCTTAAAAAAAAGATAACTGGTAATTATAGCACGATTCCTAAGTATTGACCGAGTAGAAGATTCAAAAAAATGAGGCAAAAGCAGTTGAGAATAATTCATAATTAAATTTGATTGATTTTGTTGGATTATTTGCTTTTATTTATGGTTAACGAATGTAAATGTTTTTGAATAATGCAATGGATTCTTAATATTAATGTCAAAAAATTGTTATTAAAAACAGGGGATTAATTTTTCAGACAGCCTTTTAGGTAGGTTAAATTTTTTGATAATTGTTTGTATTTTAAATAGAAAATTTGTCAAAAGTGCTACTTGTGCATACAATTACCTCATTCCATAACAACACACGAATCTTCATTCGTGATTATCAACTTTTAAAAGAAAGAGAAAGAATTATGCAAGGCAACCAAGCAGTTATTGATTACATGAACGAATTATTGTCTGGTGAATTGGCTGCTCGCGACCAATATTTTATCCACTCTCGCCTGTACTCTGAATGGGGTTACACCAAACTGTTTGAACGTTTGAACCACGAGATGGAAGAAGAAACCACTCACGCCGAAGATTTCATCCGTCGTATCCTGATGTTGGGCGGCACTCCTAAAATGACCCGTGCCGAACTGAACATCGGTACTGACGTAATCTCTTGCCTGAAAGCAGACTTGAACACTGAATACGAAGTACGCGATGCCCTGAAAAAAGGCATCAAATTGTGCGAAGAAGCTCAAGACTACGTTACCCGCGATTTGATGATTGCCCAACTGAAAGACACTGAAGAAGATCACGCTCACTGGTTAGAACAACAACTGCGTCTGATCGAATTGGTCGGCGAAGGCAACTACTACCAAAGCCAACTGTAATCTAGCGTATAACGTATAAGGAGCTGAATATGAAAGGCGATCGCTTAGTTATTCGCGAGCTGAACAAAAACTTAGGTTTGTTGCTGATTACCATTAACCAATACTTCCTGCATGCCCGCATTTTGAAAAACTGGGGCTTTGAAGAATTGGGCGAACATTTCTTCAAACAATCCATCCGCGAAATGAAATCCGCAGACGATTTGATCGAGCGTATTTTATTCTTGGAAGGCCTGCCTAATCTGCAAGAACTGGGTAAACTGTTGATCGGTGAATCTACCGAAGAAATCATTGCCTGCGATCTGAAAAAAGAGTATGAAAAACATGATGCTCTGGTTGCAGCCATCGCTCTTGCAGAAGAGCAACAAGACTACGTCAGCCGTGATTTGTTGGAAAAACAAAAAGACATCAACGAAGAACACATCGACTGGCTTGAAACTCAGCAGGAATTGATTGGCAAAGTTGGTTTGCCAAACTACCTGCAAACAGCGGCGCAAGAGGACTAAAACACAAACCACTGCCAAATATAGTAGTCCCTGCTCCCATCAACGGCATATCTTTACGGATATGCCGTTTTCTTTTATGGAAATGCTTAAAGGCCGTCTGAATGTTCAGACGGCCTTGATTTTATATCGCTTTCAAACGGTATAGATAAGTAGTTTCCTTGTTTCTGGCAAACGCCAAAGGATCGGATTCATCTATTGCTTTTTTGTGTTGCGGTTTGGTTTTCAAAATATCGACTACATTGAGCGAGGCCGTCTGAAAGCATTGGTTTAGAAAGTCTTTATCGCGCAAATGCAAGTGTTCTGCCAAGTCGGAAATAATCAGCCAGGCTTCACCGTTTGGATTTAAGTGATGACGTACACCGTTGAGGAATGCAGTCAGCATGACATGATTGGGGTCGTAAAGGGCAGTCTCAATAGCGGAGGTCGGTTTTGCCGGCAACCAAGGCGGATTGCAGACGATAAGGTCAGCGCAACTTTCGGGAAATAAATCAATCGATTGGATGTTGACAGCCTTATTCAAGCCTAGGCGTTCGAGGTTTGCTGTGGCGCAGGCAATTGCTTTGGGGTTGGTGTCCGTGGCAATGATGTCGGGTATGCCTCGTTTGACGAGAATAGCGGCAATCACGCCTGATCCGGTGCCGATGTCAAAGGCCGTCTGAATATTGGGAGCGAGTGGCGCTTGGGCGATTAAATTCAAATATTCGCCACGCAGTGGAGAGAATACGCCGAAAGGAACATGGATTTTTCCGTCTAGCTGCGGAATGTCTATGCCTTTTTTGTGCCATTCGTGCGCACCGATAAAGCCCAGTAATTGATTCAGAGGCAGAAGAAACGGTTTGTCGTTTGGTATGTCGTAAACATCGCACAAGGCGACGTAGATGTCGGGTGCACGTGCATTGTCCAGTTGAAAATTAGGTTGGATTTCGATGGCAAGCATATTGAGCAAACGGCTTTGTTGCGCCTGTTTCATACGGTGGGCATGAAAGGCCGTCTGAATATCGGCAGGTGCGCCTTTCTTTTTTTCAGACGGCCTGCGGATACGTTTTTTCATTGCAGATAAGACTTGCTTGGCATTGTGAAAATCGCCAGTCCAAACGGTTGCAGTTTGCGCGTAGGCATTTTTTAAGATTTCTGCTGCACCTGCTTCTTGTATGTAAACCGCCTGCTTAGGCTGCTTTTGTGTGCTTTCGTTGCGCCATTCGATGTCGGAGCGGTTGGTAGGGATGGTGTGGGGCATAATGCGTTTCAAATCGTGGAAATAGAGGATTAGTTTACTATATTTAGGATGTGTTCGGTTTGAGAGGAGCTTTATAATAGTCTAAATTGGACAAAATGTATAAAAATTTATCAAATTTTAAAATTTATACCAATATTTTGATAAAAATAGATTGTCGTTTTGTCTAAAATGAGTATAATGCACAACCAGAACACAATAATCTTAATCAGATTTGGACAAGGAACATCATGCAATTAGACATTGACCGTTTGGTTGCCTATTTTGGCGGCGTAAACGCGCTGGCCGAAGCCCTGAAACAGCACGACCCGGAAAATGCTGCGACCACAGCGGCTATCTACAAATGGCGTACACGCGGTTCTCTGCCTTTGGCTCAGTTGCAAAAACTGACCGCTTTGGCGGAAGCGCAAGGCAGACCGCTTGATTTGAATGCTTTTTTACAAAAAAACGAATCTCTGGAGAGAACAGAAATGACACAAACCAACCGCGTTATCATTTTCGATACCACTATGCGCGACGGCGAGCAGTCGCCTGGTGCATCCATGACCAAAGAGGAGAAAATCCGCATTGCCCGCCAGTTGGAAAAGATGGGTGTTGATGTGATTGAGGCAGGTTTTGCAGCAGCCAGTCCGGGCGATTTTGAATCGGTTAATGCGATTGCCAAAATCATTACCAAATCTACAGTTTGCTCATTGGCGCGTGCCGTTGAAAACGATGTGCGCAAAGCAGGCGAAGCTGTTTCCCCTGCTCCGAATAAACGTATTCACACTTTTATCGCCACCAGCCCGATCCACATGGAGCACAAACTGAAAATGAAGCCGCAGCAGGTCATCGATGCGGCGGTCAAAGCGGTAAAAATTGCCAAAGAATATACTGACGATGTGGAATTTTCCGCCGAAGACGCCGTGCGTTCGGATTTGGACTTCCTCGCCAAAATCTTTACGGCGGTTATCGAAGCGGGGGCGACTACTATCAACATTCCCGATACTGTCGGCTACTCCATCCCTTCCGTATGGTACGAGCGTATCAGTAACATCATCAAAAGCGTGCCCAACGGCGACAAAGTAGTCTGGTCGACCCACTGCCATAATGACTTGGGTATGGCGGTTGCCAACTCGCTGGCTGCTGTTCAGGCAGGTGTGCGTCAGGTGGAATGTACCATCAACGGCTTGGGAGAACGTGCGGGTAATGCCAGCCTTGAAGAAATTGTGATGGCGTTGAAAGTGCGTCATGATTTGTTTGGCTTGGAAACTGGCATCGATACCACGCAAATCGTGCCGGTATCCAAACTGGTATCCACCATTACCGGCTATCCGATTCAGCCAAACAAAGCAGTAGTCGGTGCAAACGCTTTTGCACACGAATCAGGCATCCACCAAGACGGCGTGTTGAAACACCCTGAAACCTATGAAATCATGACTGCCGAATCAGTCGGCTGGTCAACCAACCGCCTGACTTTGGGTAAACTCTCCGGCCGTAATGCTTTCAAAACCAAGCTGGCAGATTTGGGTATTGAGTTGGAAAGTGAAGAGGCATTGAATGCGGCATTTGCACGCTTCAAAGAGCTGGCGGATAAGAAGCGCGAAATCTTTGATGAAGACTTGCACGCTTTGGTGTCTGACGAAATGGGCAATATGAATACCGAAAGCTATAAATTCATTTCCCAAAAAATCAGTACCGAAACCGGCGAAGAACCGAGCGCCGATATTGTGTTCAGTATTCGCGGTGAAGAAAAACACGCTTCCGCTAGCGGCTCAGGCCCTGTTGATGCCATCTTCAAAGCCATTGAAAGCGTAGCACAAAGTGGCGCAACCTTGCAGATTTACTCTGTCAATGCGGTAACTCAAGGTACAGAAAGCCAAGGCGAAACTTCCGTCCGCCTGCAACGTGGCGACCGTGTGGTCAACGGCCAAGGTGCGGATACCGACGTGTTGGTGGCTACTGCCAAGGCTTATCTGTCTGCACTGAGCAAATTGGAATTTGGTCAAGCCAAGCCTAAAGCGCAAGGCAGTGGCATGATTTGATTTATTGAAAAAGTAAAGGCCGTCTGAAATCGTAGTGATACATTTCAGATGGCCTTTTTTATTTGGTCAAAGAACGAATCTGTTTACTGAAGTTTAAGCAGTCGGTCTTGTTCGACAGAAAAAACGCCGTTTACCTTTTTGAAATATGCAATGGCATCTTCAATATTGGTCTTGGAAGGTGGACGAATAGCAATGCCGTTCAGGTTTTTGTATTCGTAAACCAAAGTTGCACCCGAGGTTTTCACTGCTTTTAGCAATGGCGCAGAACCGATTTGGGCATCATAGAAGATAATCAGATTGCCGGTTGTATCTTGGGCTTGCTGTTGAGATGAGGTGGCAGTTGATTGAGCGGGAGTGCTTGGGCTTTGGCAGGCACAAAGCAGGGTGGAGAGTAGGATAAATGCTAGGGTTTTCATGGCATTAATTCAATTTGATAAAAGAAAAAAGGCCGTCTGAACACTCGTAAAATGAAATCAAAGTTCCCCTTTACACCTTTCAGACAGCCTTAGTTCCTTATGCTTCAGGCAATTCCATGGCTAGAACGGTTTGTTCTTGTTTGGCACGGAAGGCCGCCAGTTTTTCAGCCAACTCAGGATTTTCGTTGGCCAAAAGTGAAATGGCAAACAGCGCTGCATTGGCCGCACCGGCTTCGCCAATGGCAAATGTGGCAACAGGCACGCCTTTAGGCATTTGCACAATCGAAAGCAGGGAGTCTTCGCCGCGCAGATATTTGCTGGGAACGGGAACGCCCAAGACAGGAACCGTGGTTTTGGCAGCGACCATGCCCGGCAAATGCGCTGCGCCGCCTGCGCCGGCAATGATGGCTTTGATGCCGCGTTCTCGTGCGGTTTCGGCGTATTCAAACATCAAATCAGGCGTACGGTGTGCAGAGACGACACGCGCTTCGTATTCAACGCCGAATTCTTTGAGAAATTGTGTTGCCTGCTGCATCACCGGCCAATCGCTGTTGCTGCCCATAATAATGCCGACTTGGATCATGAGGAGTTCCTTTTGCTTGAATGGATTAAGGGTAAAAAAATATTCAGACGGCCTTGGGGATGACAAGGCCGGCTGAACGTTTATCTTTGTTTGAGACTGATAGAAGCGCGTTTTGCCGCTTCGCTGTTGGGGAAGCTTTGTATCAGTTTGCGCCATGTGCTGCGGGCGATGTCTTTTTGTTGCAGTTTGTATTGGCACTGGCCGATGCTGTACATGGCATCAGGAGCTTGCGGGCTGTTGCGGAATCGGTTGGCGTAGCGGTTGCCGATTTCGATAACGGATTCGCAGTTCCCCAGACGTTGTTGGCTTTGCAGAAGCAGGTACATATTGCGGCGGGCAATTTCGCTGCCGTTGCCGCCGTCTGCCTCTTTCAGAATGGCTACTGCGGCGGAGAAGTTGTTACGCTGATAGTATTTTTGCGCCTGATTATAAAGGCGCAGTTCGTTTTGCGAAGCTGAGTCTGTTTCAGACGGCACGCTGCCGCCATTGGCCAAATAGTTCATTTTCAGCTTGCGGTCGTCCAATCGCTGGGCTTTGGGGTTGGAAGCCGAAGTAGTCGGACGCTTGATGGTTCGTTGTTGTTCCAGTGTGTGCAAGCGTTGATTTAATTCTTCAACCGTGCGTTCCAGTCGGGCAATTTGTATACCTAAGTGGTCAATCTGGGTTTGTGCGTCCAAACGCGGATAGGGGATACTTTTTTCATGTAAAGGCTCACGCGGAATATCCGGTAGGACAAAGTTGGGATTGTCGGCAGGTTGAGGAGGCTGGGAAACGGTGCATGATGCGGCCAATAGAGTAAGCGGCAAAAGAAACAGGGAATGTGATAATGTTTTCATCGGATTGTGTCGTTTTATTTTTTGAGTAGTAATGTCAAACCGTCGCCGATAGGCAGGGTAATAGGAATAATGCGTGTATCGTGCGGCAGATTTTGGTTGAAATGGCGCAGGATATCCAAGCTGGGCGGGTCATTTTCGGCAGCTTCATTCATGACGCGCCCACCCAATAAGATATTGTCGATGACAATCACGCCGCCACTCCGTACCAGTTGCAAACAGCGTTCGAAATATTTCGGTGTAGGCGGTTTGTCGGCATCGATAAGTGCCAAGTCGTAGCTTTCCGATTCGCCTTGCGCAATCAAATCATCCAAAGTCAGCAAAGCAGGTTGCAGATGAAGCGAGATTTTATGCGCTACACCTGCTGCTTTCCATGTTTCGCGAGCAATATCGGTAAAGGTTACATTGATGTCGCAAGCCGTGATTTTGCCGTCTTCGGGGAGGGTAAGTGCCATGGCTGTGCTGCTGTAACCGGTAAAGATGCCAACTTCCAAATATTTTTTTGCATTCAGTAACTTGGCCAACCACACCAACATGGCCGCCTGCTCTTGGGCGATGGCCATCTTTCCCAGACGATGTGATTGGGTACGCTCGCGCAATGCGGTCAAAACGGGATGTTCGGATTGACCAATGCTGTTGAGGTAATGTTGCAATGCCGGATCGGTATTGTGCGTGTTGGTCGTCATGCCGATACGGGATTAGTCTTGATAGTAGGTGTACGGTTTTTTGTTGACTTTGGCCGCTTCAAATTCGGTCTGCTCTGTCGGATTGAGGGTAACATCCCACAGTAAATGGCGGTTTTCGAGGCGTTGTGCTTCCATTTCGGGATTGTCTTCCATGAGTTTGTCTAGGAATTGGGTAGCTTCGGATTTGTAGTGGTACATGATGTTCTGCCTGCATCGTTGTCAGACCGTCATTATAGCCGATATTTTTTGCCAATACGCTAATTAATCGAACTTCCATAAGGTATAATGGCACGTCTTTTTTAGGCCGTCTGAAGCCTTTGCTCAATGTTTTGCCCCTTCTGCGACAGAATATTGTGCAAAGGCTTAAGCCAGACAAGTTTCAGACGGCCTTTTTTATTGTGAAAAGAGCTACTTATGTTAAAAAAATGGCTGCATAAAGTGTTGCCTAAAAAACACGTCAAATCGTTGCCCGAAAAGGAAATTATCCCGCTTGAGCAACACGGTATCCGTGCGGATATGTTGAGCTTTGCCGCAGAGAAAATTGCCAAACGCCTGCATGAAGCCGGTTTTCAGGCTTATGTTGTAGGTGGGGCCGTTCGGGATTTGTTGCTCGGGGTTGAGCCCAAAGACTTTGATATCGCAACCGATGCCACGCCGGAGCAAATCCGCAAAGTATTCCGCCGCAGCCGCATTATCGGCCGCCGCTTCCAAATCGTTCATGTGATGATTGGTCCTGAAACCATTGAAGTGACGACGTTCCGCGGTGGCGATAAGGTTCAGCAAAATGCGCAAGGCCGCATTATGAAGGACAATACTTACGGCAGTATTGAAGAAGATGCCATGCGTCGCGACTTTACTTGTAATGCGCTGTATTACGACCCGATTAAAGAGGAGATTTGGGACTTCCATCAGGGCGTGGCTGATGTTGCCGATAAAAAATTGGTGATGATAGGCGACCCTGCCGAACGCTATCAGGAAGATCCTGTCCGTATTCTTCGCGCCGTCCGTTTGTCTGGCAAGTTGGGCTTTGAAGTGGAAGAGCAAACGGCTTTGCCGATTGCCGAATATGCAGGCCGTCTGAAAAATGAGCCTGTTGCCCGTTTATTTGATGAAATTCTGAAAATCCTGTTTTCCGGTTATTCCCGTGCCTGTTTGAAGCGGCTAAACGAGTTGGGCATTCCCGAAGGCATCCATCCGCTTTTAGATGCCTTGAAAACTGCCGAAGCGGCCGATAAACGTATGATTATGTTGGCCTTGAAAAATACTGACGAACGTATCCGTGCGGATAAGTCCGTTTCCGTCGGTTTCGTATTGGCGGCGGTATTGTGGCCGACACTAAATGCTATGTGGCAACGAAATCTAAGCCATGGAGAAAAACCTGTCCCTGCATTGATGGATGCGATGAACACCATGCGTGACACAGTAGAGAAGGGTTGGGGCGTACCGCAACGATTTTCTGCAACCATGCGTGAAATCTGGCAATTTCAGCCGCAATTTGACAATATGCGCGGCGCGCGCCCGTATCGTCTGTTGGCACAAGCCCGTTTCCGAGCAGCTTATGATTTTCTGATTTTGCGTAGCGAGGTTGGCGAGGTTGATAAAGAGATGGCTTCTTGGTGGACAACTTTCCAACATGCCGATGAGGAAACACGCCAGCAAATGACTGCGGCCAATGATCACAAACGTCAGAAACAAAGTGGATCAACTGATGGGAAACCCAAACGTCGCCGCCGTCGTCCGAAAAAGAAAACCACTGAGGCCGAATAAATTATCAAAATAAATTTAAGGCCGTCTGAAGCGATTAAATCTCTTGAGATTTGGTTTTCAGACGGCCTGAGACCTTTGCAAAAAAGTCCTCCCCCAAACAGCCGAAACCTAAACACAAGTTTTCGGCTGTTTTTATTTCAAATATCCACTGATTCTACTCAAATACCCCCTTAATCCCCCTTGGATACCTGATTAA
>NZ_JAPWBB010000021.1:0-24192 GCF_041433235.1 Neisseria sp. 27098_8_112
TTCTATTGGGTAATAACTGAAAACAGCCGAATCTCTGTGCTTGGATCTCAGCTGTTGAGTACAGAGGGTTATTTTGCAAAGGTCTCAGGCCGTCTGAAAACTTGGAAGAAGCAGCCGTCTGTTAAATATGCGATAATGCGGAAGATTTCATGGGTGTGGTAGAAACATGGTCGTGATTGTCCGACGAGGATGACGTCGGGTAACGATGGAATCGATTTGCTTGAGACGCCCGCCTGTTGCGGGCTTTTTTATGGGAAGGAATGGTTATGCCTAATCCGCTTTATCGGCAACATATTATTTCAATTTCAGATTTGACGACGGAGCAGCTCGAATTGCTGCTTCAGACGGCCTTGAAGTTGAAAAAGCAGCCTCGTGAAGATTTGCTTGAAGGCAAATTGATTGGTTCGTGCTTTTTTGAACCGTCCACCCGTACGCGTTTGTCTTTTGAAACGGCGGTACAGCGTTTGGGTGGGAAAGTTATCGGTTTTTCCGATGGTGCGAATACCAGTGCGAAAAAGGGTGAAACGCTTGAGGATACTGCGAGGATTATTTCCAGCTATACGGATGCGATTATTCAGCGACATCCGAAAGACGGTGCGGCTCGTGTGGCGGCCGAGTTTTCAAGCGTACCTGTGATTAATGCCGGCGATGGTACCAACCAACATCCGAGCCAGACACTTTTGGATTTGGTAACGATTTATGAAACACAAGGTAGCTTGAGCAATTTGAAGATTGCAATGGCTGGTGATTTGAAATATGGCCGTACGGTACACTCATTGTGTCAGGCATTGAAGCGTTGGGGTTGTGAATTCGCATTTGTATCCCCTCCCAGCTTGGCGATGCCGGACTATATTACTGAAGAGTTGGAGGAGGCCGGTTGCGCTTATCAAGTTTTGTCCAGTTTGGAAGAAGCAGTTGAATGGGCGGATATTTTGTATATGACCCGTGTTCAGCGTGAGCGTTTTGATGAGCAGGAATTTGCCAAAATTCAGGGTAAGTTCAATCTTGATGCATCGATGTTGGCAAACGCCAAACCTAATTTGCGCGTCTTGCATCCTTTACCGAGGGTAGATGAAATTCATCCGGATGTGGATAAAACACCTCATGCCTATTATTTTGAGCAGGCAACCAATGGCGTGTATGCACGGATGGCGATTTTGTCTTTGGTATTGAACGAAGAAGTTTAAGGAGTGAAAGATGGAAAACTCAAAACTCAGCGTTGAAGCGATTGAACAAGGTACGGTAATTGACCATATTCCTGCCGGTAAAGGCTTAGCCATTTTAAGGCAGTTTAAGCTGCTGCATTATGGCAGCGCGGTTACGGTTGGTTTTAATTTACCTAGCAAAACGCAGGGAAGCAAAGACATCATCAAAGTCAGCGGCGTATGGTTGGATGCCAACGCGGCCAACCGTTTGGCTTTATTTGCCCCTGAAGCAGTGGTAAACAAAATCGATCAGTTTAAAGTGATCGACAAACAGCATTTGTCATTGCCGGACGAAATTTCGGAAGTGTTCCGTTGCCCGAATACCAATTGTGCCAGTCATGGCGAGCCGGTCATCAGCCGTTTTTATGTCCGTTCACATAATGGTCAGACGCGTTTGAAATGCCATTATTGCGAAAAAACCTTCTCGCGTGATTCGGTTGCCGAAGCCTGATAAAAATCTCAGGCCGTCTGAAAACACGGCTGTGCAGTTCGAGTTGTCTGCTTGATACATCAGTTTCATAAAAAGCAAGATATTAAGCAAATTGCGTTAAAATTACGTTAAAATAATGCCTTCTGAGTTGATGACATCATTTGCTCAAAAGGCATTATTTTTTTATAACACGACACGAAATGTAGGAAAACTTATGCACTCATCCATACAAAGCCGGTTTGCCCCAATTTTATACGTCTTGATTTTCTTTGCCGGATTTTTAGCAGCACAAGTTTGGTTTAATCAGCAAGCCTATTTGACCAACCTTCCCCTTTTGGTCACTGCCATTTCTGCTGTTGCATTTGTTTGGTTGATTTGGGCTGTCGTCTCTGCGCGATCCAAAGCAAAAAGCAAGATGTTGCACCGTGAGCAGCTGATTCAAAAAGAGAGTATTCATCCTGTTTTGCATGCGACGTTGCAGCGTTCTGACGGGCAAACGGATTTATTGGTTTTGGTTGTCCGCAATAGCGGTAAGGGTCTGGCGAAGAATGTGCGTTTTGAGGCAGAGTCTTTACCGGATCACTTGCCGAGCAAGCTGGTCGCCGATGCAGTGATGCGTTTGGAGATGTTTTCCGGCGGTGTGGATATGCTGGCATCAGGCGAATTGTATGGCGGCGTGTTTGCAAGTATGTTGGCGCTGGCTGCCGAATTGCCGGACCAAACATTCGGCGGAGTATTGAAACTGAAGGCCACTTATGAAAATGCCTTTGGCGATCAATGCACTTCAGAAAGCGTTTTGGATTTGAGCATATTGAATTTTAATTTGTCAGAAATTAAATCCAATGGCGAGCAAAAGCCCCGCAAGAAATTGTTGTATTGATATTCAAAATATGCAGGCCGTCTGAAACCGAAATACTTGTTTTCAGACGGCCTGTTGTTATTTTTCAAATGATTTTTGAAGAAAAAGAGGCGTATCGGGTATAATAATCAAAGAATTTGAAACGGATTGTCAGGATCGGCAAGCCGTCTCATCATTGTCGTATTTCAAAACCTTACTGATATTTTTTCAATAATCTGTTGCTATGTATCGGAACTTTTTCTGATGTTGGCACTGGCGAAATATTCCTTCAGCCATTTACTCTCAGGAAGCTGCTTATGTTAGTGTGTAATCCTTATGAAGTTGTGATCCATGGTACGACCAGCAAAGGCAAGATTTTCCGACCAAGCGACTGGGCGGAGCGCCTGTGCGGTATTTTGTCTTCCTTTACTAAAGACAACCGCCTTTCCTATTCTAATTGGGTGCGCCCGATTTTGGTGGACAATGTCCGTTGTGTAGCGGTCGATAAAAAGTTGGAAGAAGACAATCCGCAAATGTTCCGTTTCTTGATGGACTTTGCGGCAGATAATGATTTGCGCGTGATTGACTGCAAAGCCTTGCTTAAAGAGCAAGAAAGCAAACAGCAGGGCGAAGTGCCGGTCGAGCGCGTTTTGTTGGCGCAGGCGATTGAAGAAAAACATGCAGCCGAGCGTGCGGAAGCGGCTAATGCTCAGCCTGAGCCTCAAGCTGCCGCGCCTGTGGTCGGCGTATTGCGTGAAATTCCGCCGGAAGAAACCGCAACCGCTTTTGCGGCATTGAGCATTTTGCGTTCTTCTTTGACCGATATTCACCGTTTCGTCGAACAAATTAATGAGCATCAGCGCAAAACCGGCTACCGCCTATTGGGTATTTTTGAAGAAGGCAAACAAAATGCCGTGGCCGTATGCGGTTTCCATGCCGCGTACAACTTGGCCAGCGGTTACCATATCCATATTGACGATATTGTGACCATGCCTCAATGCCGCCAAAAAGGCTATGCTTCACGCTTGTTGGAAGAAGTACGCAAAATCGGTGCGGAAACCGGCGCAACCAAAATCCATCTGAATGTCCATGTGAACCATGACCGCGCAGATGCGCATCGTCTCTACTTCAAAAACGGATTTGAAATTTGCGCCTACCATTTCCGTTGTGATCCGAAATAATGGTTGTAAAAAGAGGGAATCCCATGTTGAAGATTTTGACTGCGGCTGTTTTGGCACTGAGTTTGGCGGCCTGCGCATCAGGCAGCGGGCAAGGCAGCTCGCAAATGTATGGTGAGATTAAGGCCGGTGTAGAAACCAGCCATCAACGTTGAGATATATAATGACAAGGCCGTCTGAAATAGGTTTTCCTGTTTCAGACGGCCTTTTTGCAACTTGATTAGAGGGTCGTGGAGGTGTCGTCAGCGGCAACAGTCCGATGCAGGCGATACCAATTGTACAGGCGTAAGATGCACAAGAAAGCGATGATGGGCATGCAGGCTGCGGTAACCAGATAACGCGGGTTGCTGAAGTTTAAAACATTGCGACCGGAAAGCAGCGACAAAGCGGCATGCAACCATTCCCACAAAGACGAAATGCTGAATGCCAAAACAGCCAACAGGCCGAGGGTTCGGAAAATGCCGATGGGCAGAATTTGTTGGCGCAATACAGCTCGGTTGAGTTGGAACAAGACAATCAAACCAAAGCCGATGATGCAGACCATGCCGCCGTTGGCGACGATTTGCAGGCTGTTGAAGGCAATGTCGGGCGTAACGGAAATTGTACCGGACTGGTTGGCTGCGGTTTGTTGCAAATTTAAGCCCTGCATGACATTAAGTACGAAACCGTAGATCAGGTCGGCCAAAACGATGCCGATGGGCAGAGGAGTCAAAAAACGTTTCATGGATCGGTCGGATATTTCAGTATTATTCGTATGAGTGAGGCCGTCTGAAAAATTAAACATGACGACGTGAGGGTATATTGTATCCGATAGGAAAGTAGGTTAATGCAAAAATAAATTTAGTTTAAGTCAGAAAATCATGTAATTTTACGCCAACATTATTGCATTAAGAGTACAATCTTCCTCATTATCAAACGTGAAATCAACAGGAAAGGACGTTTACATGAGCCAATTGCAACGTGATTTAACCCGTATCAGTCACAATACCAAAATTGTCGCCACATTGGGTCCGGGCAGCAACAATGTGCAATTGTTGGAAGACATGATCCGTGTCGGCGGTCTTAATGTCGTCCGTTTCAATTTCAGCCACGGTACGCCGGAGTTCCATGAAGAAAATGCCCGCATCGTGCGCGAAGCCGCGAAACGTGCGGGTCAGGAAATCGCCATTCTTGCCGACTTGCAAGGCCCGAAAATCCGTGTCGGCAAAATTGCCGGCGGCAGCATTGAGCTGAATAAAGATGAAACCTTAATTTTGGATGCCGCGCTTAAAGGTGAAGGTACACGCGAAGCGGTGGGTTTGGACTACCGTGATTTGCCGAATGACGTCGCTGCCGGCGATGTTTTGTGGCTGGACGACGGCCTGTTGACCTTGACCGTTGAGGCGGTTGAAGGAAGTAAGATTATTACAAGGGTAGAAAACAGCCATGTGCTGAAAAGTAACAAAGGTATCAATAAACGCGGTGGCGGCCTGTCTGCCGGTGCGTTGACCGAGAAAGACTTCCGTGACCTGAAAACCGCGATTGCCATCGGTTGCGACTACCTCGCCATCAGCTTTGTGAAATCTGCCGAAGATTTGCACATCGCACGCGCCAAAGTCGAAGAAGAAATGAAAGGCAGCATTGCCGTACGCCCCGGTTTGGTTTCCAAAATCGAGCGCGTAGAAGCCATTGAAAATCTGGACGAAATCATCCTAGCCAGCGACGGTATTATGGTTGCCCGCGGCGACTTGGCGGTCGAAGTCGGACACGCAGCCGTCCCCGCCCTGCAAAAACGCATGATCCGCCGTGCCCGTGAGTTGCGCCGCTTCAGCATTACCGCAACTCAAATGATGGAATCCATGATTACCAACCCCGTACCGACCCGCGCGGAAGTCAGCGACGTGGCCAACGCAGTATTGGACGGTACCGATGCGGTAATGTGTTCCGCTGAAACCGCCGTCGGCGCGTATCCGTTTGAAACCGTCAGCCAAATGGCGATTATTTGTGCGGCTGCGGAAAAAGAACAAGATTCGCTCAACGGCGTTGCCGAACAGGTCGAGTATCCCGAAGCCGTCAGCACCAACTTGGCGATTGCCGGCGGTGCGGTCAGCGTGGCGCGCGCAGTTCACGCCAAAGCCATCGTTGCCCTGACTGAAAGCGGTTCGACCGCCTTTGAAGTCAGCCGCCACAATATCACCCTGCCGATTTTTGCCCTGACGCCGAGTGTTTCAGCGCAACGCCGCATGGCGATGTACCGCGGCGTGCGTCCGTTGATTTTGGCAACCAGTACCGATCACGATACCGCGCTGAACGAAGTGGAAGCCATGCTGGTAGAACACAAAATTCTCCAAAGCGGCGACCAATACATCATCACCAGCGGTTCGCAAATGCGCGAATCCGGTTCGACCAATACGCTGGAAGTGTTGCAGGTTAAATAATTGCAGTGATCCGATGATTGGAAAAGCAGGCTGTTTTAGCCTGCTTTTTTTGTGTAAAAAAAGAAAAGATTAGGCAAAAATAATGATGTAGTATAGAATTGAGTGCCTATACTAAATCAATAAAGGACGTTTCAGACGGCCTTTTTCTTTGTCCGCTACTTTCACGGTAAACCAAAATGATTCATTTCAATCTGAAAAAAACAGCATTTATTTTAAGCGCCGCACTGTTATCTACCGCCGTCCAAGCCTCCGGCTACCACTTCGGCACACAATCCGTTAACGCACAAGGCACGGCCAACGCCGCCGCCGCCGAAGCCGCCGATGCCTCAACCATTTTCTACAACCCGGCCGGTTTGAGCAAAATCGACAACAGCCAAATTTCCGTCAACGCCAATATCGTTTTCCCAAGCATTCATTATGAGGCGGAATCTGCAAAACACTTCCGCACGGGTGCCGATGTCAGCGGCTCGACCAGCGGCAAAATTACCGAAACCACTGTCGCTCCGCACATCTATGGCGCGTACAAAGCCAGTGACGATGTAACTTTGGGTTTGGGCGTGTACGTTCCTTTCGGTTCGGCAACCGAATACGAAAAAGATTCCGTCTTGCGCCACAACATCAACAAACTGGGTTTGACCACCATCGCCATCGAGCCGGTAGTCGCGTGGAAACTGAATGAGCAGCATGCTGTTGGTGCCGGTTTGATTGCCCAATATTCCAAAGCCGAATTGCGTAAATATTCCGACTGGGATGCTTCCGGCGCCATCAGCCAGTTGGCCAGCGGCTTAGCTTCCCGTCAAGCAGGCCGTCCCGTTGCTGTCGATGCGACCGGTAAAGCTGACGGTCATGCCGATGTAAAAGGCCACGATTGGGGCTTCGGCTACCAACTGGCGTGGATGTGGGACATCAACGACCGCACACGCGTGGGTGTGAACTATCGTTCCAAAGTATTGCATACGTTGAAAGGCACTGCCGATTGGGAAGCAGACGGCGCATATGCAAAACGCGCTTGGGATTTGGGTGCAATGGCTGCACGTGGTTATGTGCCGAACGAAAAAGCCAGCGTAAAAATCGTTACGCCTGAGTCTTTGTCTGTTCATGGTATGTACCGCGCCACCGACAAAACCAATTTGTTCGGCGATGTGACTTGGACGCGCCACAGCCGCTTCAACAAAGCGGAGCTGGTGTTTGAAAACACCAAAAAAGTTGTCAACGGCCAATCTGACCGTACCGTCATTACGCCTAACTGGCGCAACACTTATAAAGTTGCATTCGGCGGCTCTTACCAAGTTACCGAACCATTGCAACTGCGTGCCGGTATCGCTTTCGATAAATCACCGGTTAAAAGCGCCGAAGACCGCATGAACAGCCTGCCTGACGGCAACCGTATCTGGTTCTCCGTCGGTGCCAAATATCAACTGGGTAAAAACCATGTTATCGATGCGGCGTACAGCCATATCCACATCAATGACACGGTTTACCGCACCGGCAAAGCCAGCGGCAACGACGTAGACAGCCGCGGTGCATCTTCTGCACGCTTCAAAAACAAAGCAGACATCTTGGGCTTGCAATACACTTACAAATTCAAATAATCGGATTTGAGTTGTAGATAAAAAGGCCGTCTGAAGATTTCAGACGGCCTTTTTGATTGGAAGGAACAGATGGAACAATCAATAGGCAATAAATGGCGTATTGGGCTTTTCATATTTCTGATTAGAATGGCAGAACGGAAAGACAAATGGAAAAGGGGATAGCCGATAAATAGCTGAAGACATGAAATATTGTTTGCGCTTTAAACAACGCGTTACCAAATTTATTTATGGGCGGAAATCAAAAGGCCGTCTGAAAAACAGGTTTTCAGACAGCCTTTGTTTGCCGGATGGCTGCTAAGAAAGCCCAATTAGCTGCGGACTTCCAGTTCGATTTCTCTTTCTTGTTCGTCTTCGGCCGGTTTGTCCATGGTTTTTTCATCAGCCATATTGTCCAAATCACGGCCGGGTTCGGAGGCGGTATCGCCGATGGAAACGCTGTTCAGGCTTTCCAAAATAATGGCTGAGGCCAGATGGTCGGATGTGCGGTATACCATTGCCAAACCGATTTCTTCCGCCGGAATGGAAACCAATTCAACCGTATCTTTGTCTTTCGGCTTGCGAATCAGGTTGTTGGACAGATTGACACGGACTTGGCGGCCGCGTTTGTAGAGGCTGACCACAGTGCCTTTGTCCAGGCCGTCGAGTTCGCCTTTATCCAAAGTAATGGTTTGGAACTGGCCGGCTTCACCCACGCCGTCGAAGATGGAAACGACTTTGGCCTGAATCGGACGGGCAGGGGCGTGAGGCATAACATTGAAGCTGTCGAGGCCTTCGGGCAGTTTCAGCAGATAGTCGTCTTTGCGGATTTCGGAAACGGCTTCTTCGATAACTAAAGGTTGCGCGGATTGGGTGCGCAGCTTCATAACTTTGTTGACTTGGGTGTAATACTCGTTGCTTTTGAGTTTTTCGTCAGAAGCGCGGGTGCGGTTTTCCAAGGCAGAGTCGGTGTAAGGCAGTGTGTTGGCGATGCCGCTGAACACGACTTCTTGGCCGAGGAATTTGCCGGTTTCCGGATCGGTAATGTTTTTATTGACGCGGTAGGTCAGGTAGCGGCCGGGTTCGGTTAGGCCGTATGCGTACACGCGGTTGCCTTGCGTGTAGAGGACGCGGTTGTCGGGGCCGGCAATCAGGCGCGGCGCGTTGGCGGTTTCTTCCGGAGCGATAATCTGCGGATGTTTCATGAACATACGGTAGAGGTTGACGTTGACGGTCGGAATGCCGTAGCCGGAAGTTTCGCGTACGCGCGGATGCAGTTTGATCACGGGAATGCCGTCTGAACGGGTTTGGGCATGTTCAAAACCCAGTCGCGGCTGGCCGTTGACGTAGCGTAAAACCAACACCTGACCCGGATAGATTAGGTGCGGATTGCGGATGGCGTTGCGGTTGGCGCCCCAAAGGCGGTTCCATTGCCATGGGCTGTACAGATATTTGCCGGAAATACCCCACAAGGTATCGCCGTTTTTAACGACGTAGCGTTGCGGCGCATTGGGGCGGATTTTTAAAGAAGCTGCCTGAGTGTGGGCAGAAATAGCCATGCCTGCTATGCAAAGCAGGGTTATAATACGTTGTTGCATAACCGTTCCCCTTGAAATCGGTTTGGTTTGTCTTCAGATGATAAACAGAGAAGGCTGGAGTTTGCGAAACTGCCGCCCATTCATCAATACGATAACGAACGGCCTCCGTCGCGCTATCTTAACATTTTTCGGCGTTATTTTAGCATTGAATGTTGCTGTCATGACAGGAGATTGTGGCGGCGGAAACCGAATCTGTATGAAAATCACACATCAGTTTTATAAAACGAGAATATTATGGCTTTACTGAACATCCTCCAATACCCTGACGAGCGTTTGCACACGGTCGCCAAACCTGTTGAAAAAATCGACGAGCGCATCCAGACATTGGTTGCCGATATGTTTGAAACCATGTACGAAGCACGCGGTATCGGCTTGGCGGCCACTCAGGTCGACGTACACGAGCGTATCGTCGTGATGGATTTGACTGAAGACCGCAGCGAGCCGCGCGTGTTCATCAATCCCGTCATTGTCGAAAAAGACGGCGAGACAACTTATGAAGAAGGCTGTCTGTCCGTGCCGGGCATTTACGATACCGTAACTCGTGCCGAGCGCGTCAAAGTCGAGGCTTTGAACGAAAAAGGCGAGAAATTCACGCTGGAAGCAGACGGCCTGCTGGCAATCTGCGTGCAGCACGAATTGGACCACCTGATGGGCATCGTGTTTGTCGAACATCTGTCGCAGCTGAAACAAGGCCGCATCAAAACCAAACTGAAAAAACGTCAGAAACACACCATCTGACCTGCGCATCGCTTAAAGGCCGTCTGAAAAGACAAAACAGAAGGCAGACTTCGGTTTTCAATCTTTCAGACGGCCTTTTCAGCTGAAACAGTTTGCCCAACGCGCCATTCAAACCATTTCCACAAGGACACAACATGAAAGTCATCTTTGCCGGTACGCCCGATTTTGCCGCCGCCGCCTTGAAAGCCATCGCCGCCGCAGGTTTTGAAATTCCGCTGGTGTTGACCCAGCCTGACCGCCCCAAAGGCCGCGGCATGCAGTTGACCGCATCGCCGGTTAAACAGGCTGCCTTGGAATTGGGTTTGACCGTGGCGCAGCCAGAAAAGTTGCGCAATAACGCCGAAGCCCTGCAAATGCTTAAAGATACGGGCGCGGATGTGATGGTAGTGGCCGCGTATGGTTTGATTTTGCCGCAGGAAGTGTTGGATACGCCCAAACACGGCTGCCTCAATATCCACGCTTCGCTGTTGCCCCGTTGGCGCGGTGCGGCACCGATTCAACGTGCGATTGAAGCCGGCGATGCCGAAACCGGCGTGTGCATCATGCAGATGGACATCGGCTTGGACACCGGCGATGTGGTCAGTGAACACCGCTACTCCATCCAACCTACGGATACCGCCAACGAAGTGCATGACGCGCTGATGGGTTTGGGTGCCGAAGCGATTGTTGCCAACTTGCAGCGTCTGCAGGCTGAAGGCCGTCTGAATGCGGTCAAACAGCCCGAAGAAGGCGTTACCTACGCCCAAAAATTAAGCAAAGAAGAGGCGCGTATTGATTGGAATGAAAGCGCGGCTGTGATTGAGCACAAAATCCGCGCCTTTAATCCTGTACCTGCCGCGTGGGTCGAGTATCAAGGCAAACCGATGAAAATCTGGCGCGCCGAAGTCGTGGCCAAACAGGGCAAGGCAGGCGAAGTATTGTCTTGCACTTCAGACGGCCTGCTGGTGGCATGCGGTGAAAATGCGCTGAACATTACCGAATTGCAGCCTTCCGGCAGTAAACGCATGAGCATACAGGCATTTGCGGCAGGCCGAACGATTGAAGTTGGAACGGTTTTGTAACAGGCTGGAAATCAACGTAGAGGAAAGAAAACAATGGCTGTTTTTGAAGTGGTTGAGGGCGATATTACCCGATTGGCAGTCGATGCGATTGTCAATGCTGCCAATTCATCGCTGTTGGGCGGTGGCGGAGTAGACGGTGCAATACACCGCGCCGCAGGCAAAGAGCTGCTGGATGAGTGCCGAACTTTGGGCGGTTGCCGCACAGGCGAAGCCAAAATAACCAAAGGCTATCGTTTACCTGCGCGTTTTGTCATCCACACGGTCGGGCCGGTATGGTTTGGCGGACAACAAAATGAAGAGGCCAAATTGGCACAATCCTACGCTAATTCCTTGCTGCTTGCCCAGAAACACGATCTTCACAGTATCGCCTTTCCGTGCATCAGCACCGGTGTGTACCGCTTCCCAGCCGAAGCCGCCGCGCGTATCGCTTTGGAGAGTTTGAAACAAACCCTGCCGCAATGTCCGTCAGTGGAAAAAATCATCTTTTGCTGTTTTTCCAAAACAGATGCCGAATATTACCGGGCATTGCTGGCAGCCGAACAGGCCGTCTGAAATCCGCCGAATACTTGAAATCAAATATAAATCAGAAAGCAAAAATATGAGTATGTCCCTAGCCCAAAAACTGGCCGCCGACAGCGTTGCCGCGGTTGCCGAGGGGCGCAATCTTCAGGATGTCTTGGCGGAAATCCGCGCGGCGCATCCGCAGCTGACGGCGCAGGAAAACGGTGCGTTGCAGGATATTGCCTACGGTTGCCAACGTTATTTGGGCAGTTTGAAGTATATGCTTGGTCAAATGCTGAAGAAGCCGATTGACAATCCGCAGCTTGAAAGCCTGCTTTTGGCGGCGATGTACCAACTGCATTACACGCGCAATGCGCCTCATGCCGTGGTCAATGAGGCGGTGGAAAGCATTGCCAAAATCGGCCGCGGCCAGTTCCGCTCGTTTGCCAATGCGATTTTGCGCCGCTTTTTGCGCGAACGCGACAAGCTCGCGGCTTCCTGCAAAAAAGACGATGTGGCGAAACATAATTTGCCTCTGTGGTGGGTGGCTTATTTGAGAAACCATTATCCGAAACATTGGCACAACATTACCACTGCGCTGCAATCGCATCCGCCGATGACTTTGCGCGTCAACCGCCGACACGGCAATGCTGAAAGCTATTTGGAGAAATTGGCTGCGGAAGGTATTGCGGCCAGGGCTTTGGACGAATACGCCGTGATGTTGGAAGAGGCTGTACCGGTAAGCCGCCTGCCCGGTTTTTCAGACGGCCTGGTGTCGGTGCAGGATTTTGGTGCGCAATGTGCTGCCTATTTGTTGAACCCGAAAGACGGCGAACGCATTCTCGATGCCTGTGCAGCGCCGGGCGGTAAGACAGGCCATATCTTGGAACTGGCAGATTGTCATGTTACCGCTTTGGATATAGACGAGGGCCGTCTGAACAGGGTGAAGAGCAATCTTGACCGTTTAGGCTTTCAAAAGGCCTCTTTGACTTGTGCCGATGCGCAGGACTTGACAGCGTGGTATGATGCCAAGGCCTTTGACGCCGTCTTGGCCGATGTGCCGTGTACCGCTTCGGGCGTGGCGCGGCGCAATCCCGACGTCAAATGGCTGCGCCGACCGACCGATGCCGTCAAAACCGCACGCCAACAGGAAGCATTATTAGACGCGCTGTGGCAGACCCTGACGAAAAACGGCAGGATGTTGCTGGCTACCTGCTCGGTCTTTGTCGAAGAAAACGACGGTCAGTTGCAAAAATTCCTTAACCGCCATGCCGATGCCGAGTTGATCGAATCGCATGTGCTTTTACCGAACAAACATCAAGATGGCTTTTATTACGCGCTTATTAAAAAGCAGTAAAACGCTGATTGTACCGCTCTTGCTCGCCGTGTCGCTGAACGCGGCGGGCGAGGGCATCAGTGCGACCCGTGCTGAGGCAAAGCTGACCCATGCCGGACAGCTTTCCGTCAGCAGCCGTTTCCGCACTGATCTGCCCGACCAGCTTAAAGAAGCACTCAAACAGGGTGTCCCCCTGCATTTCAATTTAAGTTGGCAGCTGTCAGCGCCGTCCATGTCGTCTTATAAATTCAAGTTCGACCAGCTGCTCAACAACGACAGCACGATTCAATACAAATTGTCCTTCCATCCGCTGACCAACCGCTATCGCGTTACCGTCGGTACGTTTTCTACCGAGTACGACACGCTTGAAACTGCCTTGCGTGCAGTGGGCGCGGTCGCGAATTGGAAGGTTTTGTCCAAGGGCGCGCTGAGTGACGTGGCCGCCAAAGACACGAAGGCTGAAATCCGCCTGCTGCTGACAACTGCCAAGCTGCCCAAACCGTTCCAAATCAATGCCCTGACGTCTAAAAACTGGCATTTGGATTCGGGTTGGAAATCCTTGTCGGTCGTGCAGGAGTAAACCATGCGCCGCTTTCTTCTGATTGCCGCCGTATTCGCCGTAGTTTTGTTGTACGGTCTGACTGTTGCAACGGGCAGCAGCAACGTATTGTCCGATTATTTCTGGTGGATTGTCGCCTTGTGCGGCTTGCTGTTGCTGGTGTTGGCAGCGGTGTTGGTGCGCTATGTCGTGCTTTTGATGCGCGACAACAGCAAAAGCGTGTTTGGTTCGCAGATTGCGCGTCGGCTGTCGGGGATGTTTACCTTGGTTGCCGTATTGCCGGGCGTGTTTTTGTTCGGTATTTCCGCCCAGTTTATTAACGGTACGATTAATTCTTGGTTTGGCAACGATACCCATGAGGCTCTAGAGCGCAGCTTAAATTTGAGCAAATCCGCGCTGAACTTGGCGGTGGACAACGCGGTCAGCAACGCCACGCCGGTGCAAATCGACTTAATCAGCGCCGCTTCGCTGGACGGCGACTTGGGGCAAACGCTGGCCCAATCCGCGCCTACTTCCGAATTTGCTCAGCTGGCGCTTTATAACGCGACCACCCATAAAGCCGAAAAAAGCATCAATCCCCTGAAACTAAATCAACCCGAGCTTAACAAAGAAGGATGGGAGCAGCTGGAGCAGACCGGCTCGGTGCGCAGCTTGGAAAACATCGGCGGCGTGTTGTATGCTCAAGGTTGGATGCTGATCGGTACGCATAAAAATCAGGATTATGCGTTGTTTTTTCGGCAGCCGATTCCGAAAGATGTTGCCCAAGACGCGACGCTGATTGAAGCGGCCCGCGCCAAATACGCCGAGCTAAGTTATACCAAAAAAGGCCTGCAAACCTTTTTCCTGTCCACGTTGTTAGTCGCGACATTGTTGGCCATTTTTTTGGCGCTGGTGATGGCTTTGTATTTTGCCCGCCGTTTTGTGGCGCCGGTATTGTCGTTGGCAGAGGGTGCGCGGGCGGTGGCTCAGGGTGACTTCAGCCAGACCCGGCCGGTATTCCGCAATGACGAGTTCGGCCGTTTGACCCAATTGTTCAACCACATGACCGAGCAATTGGCGATTGCCAAAGAGGCAGACGAGCGCAACCGTTTGCGCGAAGAAGCCGCACGCCATTATTTGGAATGCGTGTTGGAAAGTTTGACTACAGGCGTGATTACTTTGGATGCCGACGGCCGTCTGAAAACCTTTAACAAGGCCGCCGAACAGATTTTGGGCGTTTCGCTGGTGTCTTTGTGGGGCAGCAACTGGCATCAATGGCACGGCAAATCGCCGCAGCAAACCCTGTTGGCCGATGTATTTGCCGCCATTAATGAAACCGCTGACAGCGACAAACCCGTCCAAGTCGAATACGCCGCGCCCGATGATGCCCGAATCTTATTGGGCAAGGCCACCATCCTGCCGGAAGACAACGATAACGGTGTGGTGATGGTGATTGATGACATTACCGTCTTGATGCGGGCGCAAAAAGAGGCCGCATGGGGCGAAGTGGCGAAACGTTTGGCGCATGAAATCCGCAATCCGCTCACGCCTATCCAGCTTTCCGCCGAGAGATTGGCATGGAAATTGCATGATAAACTTGATGAACAAGACGCCCAAATCCTCAGCCGTTCAACCGATACCATCGTCAAACAGGTTGCCGCGCTGAAAGAAATGGTCGAAGCATTCCGCAATTATGCGCGTGCGCCGTCTCTGAATTTAGAAAAACAAGATTTAAACGGTTTGGTGTCGGAAGTATTGGTATTATATGAGGCTGGCGCGTGCAAATTTAATGCACGGCTCAGCGCCGATGCTCTGCCGATTGTTGCCGATACGACGGCGATGCGCCAAGTGTTGCATAACCTATTTAAGAATGCCGCAGAAGCGGCAGAGTCGGACGAAGCGCCGCAAGTAAACGTCGAAACAGGGCGCGAAGGCGGACAGGTTTTCCTGACCGTCTGCAACAACGGTAAAAGTTTCAGTAAAGAAATGCTGCACAATGCTTTTGAGCCGTACGTTACCGACAAACCGACAGGAACGGGGCTGGGTTTGCCCGTTGTGAAAAAAATTATCGAGGAGCATGGCGGCCGTATCAGCCTGAGCAATCAGAACAGCGGCGGCGCGTGTGTCAAAATAGCTTTACCGGAAATGGCAGAAACTTATGCGAAGCAGTGATATTTTGATTGTAGATGATGAAGTAGGCATCCGCGACCTGCTCTCCGAAATCCTTCAAGACGAAGGCTATACCGTCACTTTGGCCGAAAATGCCGAAGAAGCGCGCCAATTGCGTTATCAAACGCGTCCGGCCATGGTGTTGCTGGACATTTGGATGCCCGATTGCGACGGCATCACATTGTTGAAAGAGTGGGCGAAAAACGGCCAACTCAATATGCCTGTGGTAATGATGAGCGGCCATGCCAGCATTGACACTGCGGTTGAAGCCACCAAAATCGGTGCGCTCGATTTTCTGGAAAAACCGATTGCCTTGCAAAAACTCTTGTCCGCAGTAGAGCGCGCCTTGAAACATGGCGAAGTTCAGACGGCCTCCGGTATGACTTTGGACAAACTGGGCAACAGTCCCGTCATTCAAGAAATGAATGGCAGTATTGAAGCGGTCGCCAAACACAACCGCCCGCTGTTGTTGGCCGGTGAGGCAGGCTCGCCGTTTGAGATTGTCGCCCGTTATCTGCACAAAAGCGGTACGCCTTGGGTGGCAACCGACCGTGTCGAACACATTGTCGATACGCCGATGGAGTTGTTGCAAAAAGCATCGGGTGGTATTTTGTATGTCGGCGATATTGCCCGTTACAGCAAAAATATCCAAAACGGCATTGCTTTCTTGTTGGAGAAAGCCGACCGCTACAATGTCCGTGTGATTGCTTCATGCGGCTTTAAACGCGGTGAGAGCGCTGATGACGTCGTTGCCGGCCGACTGGCGGAGCTGTTGAAAGAGCGCATTAATGTTCCTTCTTTGCGCAGCCAACCGGATGACATCGTCTTTTTAATCAACCGCATCATGACCGATTTGGCCGAAAGTCAAAAAATCCAGCCGGTAAAATTCAGCGACAGCGCGTTGGTGGTTTTGTGCCAATACGATTGGCCGGGCAATTATGACCAGCTTGCCGAAACAGTGAAAAACATCATGTTGGAATCTGACGGCAAAGAAGTGGACGAGCAGGCCGTTGCCGTGGCTTTGGGTCAGAAGGAAAACGCGACGGCGACAGAAATCATCGGCGGCTTCAATTTCAATATGCCTTTGCGCGAATTGAGGGAAGAAGTCGAGCGTCGCTACTTTGAGTACCACATCGCCCAAGAAGGCCAAAATATGAGCCGTGTGGCGCAAAAGGTCGGTTTGGAGCGTACACACCTTTACCGCAAACTCAAACAACTCGGTATCAGCGTATCGCGCCGCAGCACCGACAAATCCGAAGAATAAGCGCAATATCGGTTCAAACACAAAAGAGGCCGTCTGAAAGCCATCAGGTTTTTCAGACGGCATCATCATTTGACGGTTTGCTCAGACAAGCAATACTTTAAAAACACTATACATTGATTATTTCTGAATCAATGCACCAAGAATTGAAAAATTATTATGCTCAACATGGTATTTCTTTGAAAGATTTTGTAATTCAGACGATTCAAAATGAAATGCAGCAGTAATGGCTAAAACATAAAGATGTAAATATGCTTTAATGTAAAGATGTACTTTTGAAAAGGAGTTATCCAATGTTAGGACATTTTGATTATGAAGTAGCTTTAGAGATTTTAGGCCAAAGTCAGCAGTCTTTAGTTCAGGCTCGCTATGATGAATACAATAAAGAAAACCCAAATCCGGAGCTTTTGAAATTTCTACGTAGCCGTATGGCCGTTGTAGATGAGCTAATGGATAACTTAAAACCTGATGATGAATATCTGATTAATCGTATATTGGATAAAAATGATGTTCTGAGAAAGTTACTGTGATGGGAAACTAAAGCTTTATATCAATAAAATTTTCAGACGGCCTTGATTTACTTCAGGCCGTCTGAAAAAAACATTACGAAAAGGGAACAGATTAATGACTGAAAACGAGCGTTTTGCTTGGTTGCAACTGGCATTTACGCCCTATATCGGCGCAGAAAGTTTTTTGGTGCTGTTGCAGCAATTCGGTAGCGCACAAGCAGCCTTGAATACGCCGGCAGACAAAATTGCCGCGTTGGTGCGCCATAAACAGGCTGCCGAGTTATGGCGTAATGCGGACAAACGGGCAGTGGCACGGCAGTCTGCCGAAGCCGCTTTAAAATGGGAAATGCAGGACGGTTGCCGTCTGTTGCTGCTGCAAGATGATGATTTCCCCGAAATGCTGACACAAGGCATTACCGCGCCGCCGGTTTTGTTTTTACGTGGTAATGCAGAGTTGTTGCATACACCTTCTGCCGCGATTGTCGGCAGCCGCCATGCCACGCCGCAGGCAATGCGGATTGCCAAAGATTTCAGCAGGGCGTTGAGTGAAAAAGGCATTCCCGTCGTATCGGGTATGGCTTCGGGTATCGATACTGCTGCACATCAAGGCGCATTGCAGGCAGATGGCGGTACCATTGCCGTCTGGGGAACCGGTATAGACCGCATTTATCCGCCGTCCAATAAAAACCTTGCTTATGAAATTGCTGAAAAAGGATTGATTGTCAGCGAGTTCCCTTTAGACACGCGTCCGTTTGCAGGCAACTTTCCGCGCCGCAACCGTTTGATTGCCGCATTGTCGCAGCTGACATTGGTGGTCGAGGCGGCATTGGAATCCGGCTCATTGATTACTGCCAAGCTGGCGGCGGAGATGGGGCGCGAAGTGATGGCAGTGCCCGGTTCGATAGACAATCCGCATAGCAAAGGCTGCCACAAGCTGATTAAAGACGGGGCAAAACTGGTGGAATGTCTGGACGATATTCTCCATGAGTGTCCGCAGCTATTGCAAAATACGCATGTTCCATCATATTCTATAAATAAGACGGTCAAACCGAAAAACGATCAAACCGAACGGCTGCAACCAAAAACAATAGCGAATGAACCGCCAAGGCCGTCTGAAAACCTATCTGCCGCCCCGTCAACAAGCGCTTTATTGGAAGCAATGGGTTACGACCCGATACATCCCGATATTTTGGCGCAACAAACCAATACGGCAGCGGCAGACGTGTACGCACAGCTTTTGGAATACGAACTTGACGGTATCGTCGCCGCCTTGCCGGGCGGCCGTTATCAGCGTGTCAAAGCATAAATTATCTATATTTAAGGAACCAGCATGACCGAAGTCATTGCCTATTTAATCGAACACTTCCAAGATTTCGACAATTGTCCGCCTCCGGAGGATTTGGGTCGCCTCTTGGAAGATGCGGGTTTTGATGCTACGGAAATCGGCAATACATTGATGATGATGGAAGTCTTGTTCAATACGTCCGAATTCTATGCCGAGCCGTTTAACAGCGACTCCCTGCGCGTATTCTGCCGTGAAGAAGCTGAAAACCTGCCGCAGGAAGTCATGGGCTTGATGCAGTATTTGGTTGCCGAACACGCAATTACTTATGAGCAACGCGAAATCGTCATTCACGCCCTGATGCACATTCCATCGGACGAAATCACCCTCGATACCGCTAAAGTGTTGGTATTGCTGGTGTTGTGGATGCACAAGAGTGAGTTGCCCGTCCTGATAGGCGACGACTTGATGAGTGCGTTGACCGGACAAAACGTGATGCACTAAACCTTTTTTCAGACGGCCTGAACAAAATGATAAAAGGCCGTCTGAAACATAAATCCAATACATCCAAAAGAGAACAACAATGGCGAAAAACCTATTAATCGTCGAATCCCCGTCCAAAGCCAAAACCCTGAAAAAATATCTGGGCGGTGATTTTGAAATTTTGGCGTCTTACGGTCATGTCCGCGACTTGGTTCCAAAAAGCGGAGCAGTCGATCCCGACAATGGCTTTGCCATGAAATACCAATTGATCAGCCGCAACAGCAAACACGTCGATGCCATCGTTGCCGGTGCCAAAGAAGCTGAAAACATCTACCTCGCAACTGACCCGGATAGGGAAGGCGAAGCCATTTCTTGGCATCTTTTGGAAATCCTAAAATCCAAACGCGGCTTGAAAAACATCAAGCCGCAGCGTGTCGTGTTCCACGAAATCACCAAAAACGCCGTGCTCGATGCGGTTGCCCATCCGCGCGAAATCGAAATGGATTTGGTCGATGCGCAACAAGCCCGTCGCGCTTTGGACTATTTGGTTGGTTTCAACCTTTCGCCATTGTTGTGGAAAAAAATCCGCCGCGGTTTGAGCGCAGGCCGTGTGCAAAGTCCCGCTTTGCGCCTGATTTGCGAACGCGAAAACGAAATCCGCGCGTTTGAAGCGCAGGAATATTGGACGGTACATCTCGACAGCCACAAAGGCCGCAGCAAGTTCACCGCCAAACTGGCCCAATACAACGGCGCGAAACTCGAACAATTCGACCTGCCGAACGAAGCTGCTCAAGCCGACGTGTTGAAAGAACTCGAAGGCAAAGAGGCTGTCGTTACCGCCATCGAAAAGAAAAAGCGCAGCCGCAATCCTGCCGCGCCGTTCACCACTTCTACCATGCAGCAGGATGCCGTGCGCAAACTCGGTTTTACCACCGACCGCACCATGCGTACCGCCCAACAGCTTTACGAAGGTATAGACGTAGGGCAGGGCGCCATCGGTCTGATTACCTATATGCGTACCGACAGCGTGAATTTGGCTGATGAAGCGTTAACCGAAATCCGTCATTACATCGAAAACAAAATCGGCAAAGAATATCTGCCAAGCTCGGCCAAGCAGTACAAAACCAAATCCAAAAACGCCCAAGAAGCCCACGAAGCTATCCGTCCGACTTCCGTGTACCGTACGCCTGAAAGTGTCAAACCCTTCTTGAGCGCAGACCAGTTCAAACTCTATCAAATGATTTGGCAACGCACCGTCGCTTGTCAGATGACGCCCGCCAAATTCGACCAAACCACCGTCGATATTACCGTCGGCAAAGGCGTCTTCCGCGTAACCGGACAAGTGCAGACTTTCGCAGGCTTCTTGAGCGTTTATGAAGAAAGCAGCGATGACGAAGAGAGCGAAGACAGCAAAAAACTGCCTGAAATGAGCGAAGGCGACAAACTGCCTGTGGACAAACTTTACGGCGAACAACACTTCACCACTCCGCCGCCGCGCTACAACGAAGCCACACTGGTTAAAGCCCTCGAAGAATACGGTATTGGCCGCCCCTCCACCTACGCCAGTATCATTTCCACGCTCAAAGACCGCGAATATGTTACCCTTGAGCAAAAACGCTTCATGCCTACCGACACAGGCGACATCGTCAATAAATTCCTGACCGAACACTTCGCCCAATATGTCGATTACCACTTTACCGCCAAACTTGAAGACCAGCTTGATGAAATTGCTAACGGCAAACGCCAATGGATTCCTGTGATGGATAAATTTTGGAAGCCGTTCATCAAGCAAGTGGAAGAAAAAGAGGGCATCGAACGCGCCAAATTTACCACGCAGGAACTCGACGAAACCTGTCCGAAATGCGGTGAACACAAACTGCAAATCAAGTTCGGCAAAATGGGGCGTTTCGTTGCGTGTGCCGGTTATCCCGAGTGCAGCTACACGCGTAATGTCAACGAAACCGCCGAAGAAGCCGCTGAGCGCATCGCCAAAGCCGAGGCCGAACAAGCTGAACTTGACGGACGCGAATGTCCTAAATGTGGCGGTCGTCTAGTGTACAAATATAGCCGTACTGGCAGCAAATTCATCGGTTGCGCCAACTATCCGAAATGCAAACACGTCGAACCGCTGGAAAAACCGAAAGACACCGGCGTCCAATGCCCGCAATGCAAAAAAGGCAACCTCGTAGAGCGCAAATCCCGCTACGGCAAACTGTTTTACAGTTGCAGCACCTATCCGGACTGTAACTACGCCACTTGGAATCCGCCCATTGCAGAAACCTGTCCAAAATGCGCATGGCCGGTTTTGACCATCAAAACCACCAAACGCTGGGGTGTGGAAAAAGTTTGCCCGCAAAAAGAATGCGGCTGGAAAGAGCAGATTGAACCGCCTGCACCGAAGGAATAATTAGTTAATGAATAGTAAAGGCCGTCTGAAAAATGATTTTCAGACGGCCTTGTTGTATCTAAAAGAATAGAGTGAAATACGGCTTGATGGCAGTTTCACTATATAATTAAGGCCGTCTGAAAACTCGGCATTTTTTTTAAAATCATGGCAAACAACAAACATTCCAAACACACCAATCAAGTACGCATCATTGGCGGACAATGCAGGGGACGAAAGTTAACATTTTTATCTGCAGACAGTCTGCGTCCGACGCCTGACAGCGTGCGTGAAAAACTGTTTAATTGGTTGGGTCAGGATTTAACCGGCAAAACGGTATTGGATTTATTCAGCGGCAGTGGTGCTTTGGGAATGGAGGCTGCTTCTCGTAATGCGACAAAAGTGGTAATGGTCGACAACCACCGCCAAACTGTTCAAACGCTTCAGAAAAATATCCGTGAATTAGATTTGAAACAGGTAGAAATCGTGTGTTCAGACGGCATGGCTTATCTGGCAAGGCTGTCTGAAAAATTTGATGTCGTGTTTCTTGATCCGCCGTTTGCATGGGAAGATTGGCAAAATCTGTTTATCCGATTGCAAAGCCACTTGAAAAATGGGGCAATGGTCTATATTGAAGCAGGGAAGCTGCCTGAAAAACCGGATTGGCTGGAAATTTATCGGGAAGGAAAGGCGGGAATGAGTAGGTTTGAATTGTTGCTCTATTTGCAAGTTGCTGAATAGTATAGAATTTGAGAATCATTCCCAAGGTGTAAAACATTCTTTCAAACGGATTGTTCCGACGTCATTTGTGCTATAATCCGCGCCCAATCGGTTTTGATAATTTAAGAAAAAAGGAAATAGAAATGTCGCTCTTTATTACAGATGAGTGCATTAACTGCGATGTGTGCGAACCGGAATGCCCTAATGATGCCATTTCGCAAGGTGAAGAAATTTACGAAATCAATCCAAATTTGTGTACGCAATGTGTGGGCCATTACGATGAGCCGCAGTGCCAACAGGTATGTCCTGTCGACTGTATCTTGATCGATGAAGAACATCCTGAAACGCACGAAGAACTGATGGCCAAGTACGAAAAAATCATTCAGTTTAAGTAAATAATGTTTAAAAGCAAAAACTTGGATATTTTTAAAGAAATAAGTGAAAAAAAATCTTGACGGAAATCTGAGTTGCAAATAAACTAGCGTTCTCTTTTGGAGGGATTCCCGAGCGGTCAAAGGGGGCAGACTGTAAATCTGTTGCGTGAGCTTCGAAGGTTCGAATCCTTCTCCCTCCACCAAAAATTCTTACTTGGAGCAAATAGTGAGTATGCGGGTGTAGCTCAATGGTAGAGCAGAAGCCTTCCAAGCTTACGGTGAGGGTTCGATTCCCTTCACCCGCTCCAAACAATTCGCCCATGTAGCTCAGGGGTAGAGCACTCCCTTGGTAAGGGAGAGGTCGGCAGTTCAAATCTGCCCATGGGCACCATCTCATTATTACCCTTTCTTTCAAAAGCTTAGATTATAGGATATTGCCATGGCTAAGGAAAAATTTGAACGTAGCAAACCGCACGTAAACGTTGGCACCATCGGTCACGTTGACCATGGTAAAACCACTCTGACTGCTGCTTTGACTACTATTTTGGCTAAAAAATTCGGTGGCGCTGCAAAAGCTTACGATCAAATCGACAACGCTCCTGAAGAAAAAGCCCGCGGTATTACCATTAATACCTCACACGTAGAATACGAAACTGAAACCCGTCACTACGCGCACGTAGACTGCCCGGGCCACGCCGACTACGTTAAAAACATGATTACCGGTGCTGCCCAAATGGACGGCGCGATCTTGGTATGTTCCGCAGCTGATGGTCCTATGCCTCAAACTCGCGAACACATCCTGTTGGCTCGCCAAGTAGGTGTACCTTACATCATCGTATTTATGAACAAATGCGACATGGTTGACGATGCCGAGCTGTTGGAACTGGTTGAAATGGAAATTCGTGACCTGTTGTCAAGCTACGACTTCCCAGGCGACGACTGCCCAATCGTACAAGGCTCTGCACTGAAAGCTTTGGAAGGTGATGCTGGTTACGAAGAAAAAATCTTCGAATTGGCTGCTGCTCTGGACAGCTACATCCCAACACCTGAGCGTGCTGTGGACAAACCTTTCTTGTTGCCTATCGAAGACGTATTCTCTATCTCTGGCCGTGGTACAGTAGTAACTGGTCGTGTAGAGCGCGGTATCATCCACGTTGGTGACGAGATCGAAATCGTAGGTCTGAAAGAAACCCAAAAAACCACTTGTACCGGCGTTGAAATGTTCCGCAAACTGCTGGACGAAGGTCAAGCTGGTGACAACGTAGGCGTATTGCTGCGTGGTACTAAACGTGAAGACGTAGAGCGTGGTCAAGTATTGGCTAAACCAGGTACTATCACTCCTCACACCAAATTCAAAGCAGAAGTATACGTACTGAGCAAAGAAGAGGGTGGTCGTCACACTCCATTCTTCGCTAACTACCGTCCACAATTCTACTTCCGTACTACTGACGTAACTGGTGCAGTTACTTTGGAAGAAGGCGTAGAAATGGTAATGCCAGGTGAGAATGTAACCATTACTGTAGAACTGATTGCGCCTATCGCTATGGAAGAAGGTCTGCGCTTTGCGATTCGCGAAGGTGGTCGTACCGTAGGTGCGGGTGTG
>NZ_JAPWBB010000022.1:0-23600 GCF_041433235.1 Neisseria sp. 27098_8_112
TCGTCTTCGGAAACAAATACGTCCCGTTCCCCAGCAGGATCGAAGTCGGGATCGTTGTCGTGCAGACGGATGGAGGAGAATACGGGTTGGAAGTGTCGTCCGCTGCCGTCATAAATGCTGTGCGGCAGTCCGTTGTCGTCGTAGCAGAGACGGATATGGCGGCCGTTGCGGTCGAGCTGGGCGACCAGCTGGTAAATGCCGCAGCCGGAATCGACTTCGGCAAACAGCAGCCGTGCGCCGCCGTCGGGGGAGGCGATTTGGTAGAGGCCGTCTGAAATCTGCGAAAAGAAGATTTGTTCGTAAGGATCGAAATAGGCGTCATTCAGACCGTAGGGATCTTCTTCGGCGGAAGCAGGTCTTGGCGCAGCCTCTTCTTCATATAAATCGTCTTCATCTTCGTCGGCTGCGGAATAAGGCTCGTCCGCTTCGTCGCTGATATCCGGCAACGAAATTTCCCTACCCTGTTCATCAATATAAAGGAATCCGTCGGCAGTACGGACAAGACGCATGGAGAACGGCAGCGACCAACCCTGCCCCAACCAGCCATTGCCTATCTGGTCAGAATAGTAGCTGCGCCGCCAAACAAGGGGAAGCGGGGAATCGAAAGCAAAGTCGGTCTCGGTATCGTCAAATAGGACTTTGATACCGAGTACGGCATTGACAGGGTTACCGATAGCTGCAGCAACCTTACAAGGAATACAGTGGCCATGACCTGAGGTAACTATCCCACCGTCAGAACCTGCTCCGCTACCTCCACCGAAACCACTGACCATTTTTCGAGAAGGTAGCCTAATACCAGGCACACCTGGAACCATTGAAGCGAGCGAAACTACATCAGATACGGCATCAGCCACATTAGCTGCAGCAGACTCAGGAGCAACCAAAGAAAGGGCACTAGAGGCAACATCGGCTACCATCTCTATCACATCTACCGGCCCAGCCGCATTAGTCAGCGGTTCTGGCGGATTGGCAGAACCTTGAGACACCATGGCAGGTGCAGAAGGCTGAGGAACAAGAATACCTATGGTGTTACCGGAAGAGGACATGCGATTACTCCGTCGAAATCCTAATTAATCTACAAGTAGAAACCTCAAAACAAGGAACCTCAATCACTTTCTGAGGACTTTGCACGCGTTATTTTGCAAAAATTATAACAAACAATAAACTATAAATAAAACTGTATTTGATAAACTTTATTATTCATATTTCATATAGTAAGCGCATATTTTTGAAGATTATTTACATTTCTTAGGTTATTATTTCAAGCGGTTTAAATTTATATTTATCAATACATCGAATTATGCTAGAGTACGAGTTTAGCAGTTGTGTCTAATTAGCAACTTGGGAATCTAAAACCTCTTCTCTTGTGATGACTACTTATGCTTAAGCAAAATGAAGTCTATTTTTTTGGCAAACTGAATCAATCACGTGATTTTATTTTCTCCGAGAATCTTCAAACTAACGATAGATTCTTTTGGGATAACTGGTTTAACCGATGTTCCGGCCAAAACAAATTAATTTCATTCACTCGGAAAACATATTCCCCTTTGCAAATTTGGCTATTTTGTATCAAATCACCTGATGGTCTTATTTATACAGGCATAACTGCTGGTAGTTCTGATAAAATTGGCAGAAAATATCCATTTGTGTTATTTTATAAACCTAGCTCTATTCCTGAATCACTTGATTCTCTTTTTTCTCTTTTAAAGAAAAAAAATTCCTTTCACGAGATATTAAAAGAAGGGAAATGTTGTATCGAAGATTTTTACAATAGTGATACAACAGGGAACCCTATCCTCTCTGAATCCTTTCACAACTTTTTATCTGATTCAGACGGCATTGGTAGTTTTTGGCAAGAAATTGAAAGCGGTGACCACATAAAACATGAAGGCCTCCCCTCATGCTCACTGTTTAATAAGTTATTTGGATTATAAGTAGATGAACACATTTCCTCGATGGGACGAGCCTATCTCTATCGACAGTCCCGAAGGTGTAAATATCGAATACGATAGCCGCTTTTTAGAACTACAAAGCGTAGCTGAAGGCAAACCAGAACAACAATATGGTGACACGATTATTCCGGCAGAAGAGGCCGACTGGGCAACAGTAGAAAAGTTGTGCAATCAATTGCTAGCCGAGTCTAAAGATTTACATGTCTTGGCTTATTATACACAAGCTCTTACTGCCAAACATGGACTCGTAGGGTTCTGCGCTGGCTGCGAAGCAATTAGAGCTAATATAGACTTATATTGGGAATCCATTTACCCCAAACTTGAAGATGAAGACGGTGAATTTGACCCATTTTACAGGATCAATGCCCTTAGTTCCTTTACCACACTTGATGGCATCATCAAAGAGATTCTTTCATCTAAATTATTGATAAATGGGTTAACCCAACAGCCAATTACTGTAAAAGAAGCTGTTTCTATCCTACAAGGGAATGATCCACAAAATTATCCGGGAGGTAAAGAACGGCTAATGCTCGATATTAGAGTAAATGCCGATACGGGGAAACCTGAATTAACCGCATTAATTCAAGCATTGGACTGTCTGAAAAATATCCAACGCATTTTCTCGTCTAATTTACAGGATGAACACTCACTTGATTTTGATGTTATTCAAAAACCTCTTACCCTAATTCACAAAGCCATCAACTATAATGATGGGAGCACTCCCTCAGTACAACAGACAGAACAGCCTGAGTTACCCTCTGAAACTAACAGCTTGGCTATTACGCAAGAACAATCTATTCAAGAGACTGATGCATGGCGCCGTCTAAATATTAAAAATCGCGCTGATGTTGATCTGGCTTTAGAGAAAATCTGCATTTATTTTGAAACTCTTGAGCCCAGCCACCCTGCACCACTGTTTATCCGCAGAGTGCAACGACAAATGAATATGAACTTTTATGACATCATGAAAGATATTAGCCCAGAAAGTATTGCCAATTTAGAAGTTTTAATTGGCAAACCAGATGAAGATACAGCAAATTCCTAAAATTAGTAAACCTCATCCACAATTTCGTAAATATCTTTTAGATATACAACATTATTAATTATCCTAAGGTTATAACCATGTCACGAAATAAATCATCAGGTCAAAAGTTTATTGCCCGCAATCGAGCTCCTCGCGTGCAAATTGAATATGACGTAGAGTTGTATGGCTCAGAGAAAAAGATTGAACTGCCTTTCGTTATGGGTATTATGGCAGATTTGGTTGGTAAACCTGTCGAGCCACTGCCTGACTTGGCCGAACGAAAATTCTTAGAAATTGATGTAGACAATTTCGACGAACGCATGAAAGCCCTTAAACCTCGTGTCGCCTTCAACGTAAAAAATACATTGACAGGTGAAGGGAATTTGAATGTAGAACTCGAATTGGAAAGCATGGATGACTTCTCACCGGCTGCGATAGCTAAAAAAGTAGCACCTCTAAATGAGCTTTTACAGGCACGTACAGAACTGTCTAATTTACTCTCATATATGGATGGTAAAAGTGGGGCTGAAGAACTAATTGGAAAAGTCTTAGGAGACAGCGAATTACTAAAAAGTCTTGCAGCCGCGCCCAAATCAACATCCAAAGATGAACAATAGTCTCTAATAAAACTAGAAGTGAAAGTAAATCATGGCTGAAAAACAATTAGATACCCTAGGAAATGGCAGTTCGCAACATGTATTTGCAACCAATGAATTTGAACAGCTGCTTCAAAAAGAATTCAAACCTAAAACGGAAGAAGCTAAAAGCGCTGTAACTAATGCAGTCGCAACATTGGCTCAGCAAGCCTTACAAAATGCCGTCACCATTTCAGATGATACCTATCAAACCATTGAAGCAATTATTGCCGAAATTGACAGAAAGCTTTCTGAACAAATCAACTTGATCTTGCATCATGAGGACTTTCAAAAGCTTGAAGGTGAATGGCGCGGCCTGCATCATTTAGTGACCAATACCGAAACAGATACTTTACTGAAAATCAAAGTATTACCTATTTCTAAAAAAGAGGTTGCTCGTAATTTAAAACGCTTTAAAGGTACAGCTTGGGATCAAAGTCCACTCTTTAAACGTATTTATGAGGAAGAATACGGCCAATTTGGCGGTGAACCCTTTGGTTGTTTAGTAGGTGACTATTATTTTGATCACTCTGCCCCTGATGTAGAAATGCTCAATAGTCTTGAGAAGATTGCAGCGGCTGCACACTGTCCATTTATTGCTGGTGCATCTCCCAAATTAATGCAAATGGAGTCTTGGCAAGAGTTAGCTAATCCGCGTGACTTAAGTAAAATTTTCCAAAATGCCGAATATGCTCCATGGCGAAGCCTGCGTGAATCCGAAGATTCACGTTATATCGGTTTAGCCCTACCTCGTTTTCTGTCTCGCCTGCCTTATGGTGCCACAACAAATCCTGTAGACGAATTTGACTTCGAAGAAGAAACAGAAGGTGCAGATCACAATAAATATACTTGGGCCAATGCTGCTTATGCAATGGCAGTAAATATTAACCGCTCATTTAAATACTATGGCTGGTGTACCGCTATTCGCGGTGTGGAATCAGGCGGTATCGTTGAAAATCTTCCCTGCCACACATTCCCAACCGATGATGGTGGTGTAGATATGAAATGCCCAACAGAAATCGCCATTAGCGACCGCCGTGAGGCAGAATTGGCTGCATTGGGCTTTATGCCATTAATCCATCGTAAGAACACGGATTTAGCTGCATTTATCGGTGCGCAATCTTTGCATAAACCATCTGAATATTACGATCCAGATGCTACTGCCAATGCACGTTTATCTGCTCGCTTGCCTTATTTATTCGCATGCTGCCGTTTCGCACACTACTTAAAATGTATTGTTCGTGACAAAGTTGGCTCATTCCGCGAACGTGATGACATGGAACGTTGGTTAAACGAATGGATTATGAATTATGTAGATGGAGACCCTGCCAACTCCACTCAAGAAACAAAAGCCCGTAAACCATTAGCTGCTGCTGAGGTAGTTGTAGAAGAAGTAGAAGATAATCCAGGATACTATACTTCTAAATTCTTCCTGCGTCCTCACTACCAACTTGAGGGACTTACTGTTTCTCTACGCTTAGTTTCCAAATTGCCTTCGACTAAACAAGAATAGTCAGGCTGAGTTTATTTAGTTGGGTATATTTAGTGCCCTGTTGTTAAATCGCTTGTATTTTTTAACTAGGAGAGTAAAAAATGGCTATTGATATGTTCATGAAAGTCGAAGGTGTAAATGGCGAATCAAAAGATTCTAACCATAAAGACTGGACTAACATCGAAAGTTTTGACTGGGGTGCTGAACAACCTGGTTCAATGACCAGCGGTGGTGGCGGTGGTGCCGGTAAAGTCAATTTCAATGACTTAACTGTAGTCGCTGCTATCGATAAAGCAGCTCCAACCATTTTGAAAAACTGCGCTACCGGCCAACACTTGAGCAAAGTAGAAATTTCTGTATGTAAAGCTGGTGGCGAACAAATTGAATACTCACGCACTACATTAGAAGATGTCTTAGTAACCGGTGTGAAATTCATTGGCGTACAAGACAATGATGCGCTGAAAATGCGTTATTCATTCCAAGCTGCAAAAGTAAAAAACCAATATTGGGAACAAACCGATAAAGGTTCTAAAGGTGCTGAAGTTCAAATGGCCTTCAATATCAAAGAAAATAAATCTGCATAATTGATATGTAGATTTAATTAAAAAAGCCTGACTTAAAAGGCGTTTTTAAGTCAGGCTTTATATATAAATTTTTTCACTTTTCAGACGGCACTACTTAACTGAAAAATTAATCTTGTTTTTAACTTCTATTATTCATCTTTATAAATTAAATGAGGAATCATTGAAATGGATTTGAAGACTAAATTATCAGAGATGATTGAGCTTGTACGTTCAAATCCTGACAATCAAGAACATCGTTTAGCACTGATTCAATATCAGTGTCTATGCGCAAAATGGGAACAGGCTTTAAAACAGATTGGGCAATACCAAAAACTTTTTCCCGATACTCAAAAGCCCCTGATGCTCTACCTTATTGAAAATATTTCTGCTGAAATACGTCGCCAAGCAGTCTTTGAAACACAGCAAAAACCCAAAACTCTAGAACAGCACGCAAGTAAACTTGATATTCTTCAAAAGCAACTCTCTTTAGTTGCCCATGTTTCAGAACAGAAAAACAAGGCTCTTGTCGATGATTATACTGTGTTATCTGAGAATATAGACGACTCCCCCGTACATATTACTTACCTTTTAGCAGATAAATCAGTTTCTGAAATTGATAGCAACTGGATTATGGATGGAGACGTACGTACTGCCTTCGTTTATGAATATTTCTATCAAGGTCACTATTACTGGCAAACATGGGATTCTATTGAAAATATTTCTTTTAAGGCTCCAAGTTCCTTACTGGACATCATCTGGAGAGCGTCTGAAATTAAATTTACTAATGGTGAGTGTATTCAATGTACTAGTCCTGCTCGCTATACTGTTATGCCTGGTGAGGAAACAGCATGGTCAGATCTGCTAATGAAGTGCTCACAAACTGACTGGATTGAAATAGCAGAGCAACTCTTTACAGGGGTTGGTCAAAAAACTTTGTATACCGATAACCATGATTTTGGCCTTTTAGATATTCGTAATATTAGATTTGAACAAAATCATTAAAATCTATCCATCCTTCAAACTCAGCAATTAAACATGTCGCAATTCAAAAATCAACTGTTACCCTCTTTATTTGACAGACTAACAGATGAAGAACCGCGCAGAAAAAAAGAGGCACGCTCCGATCAGGTCATTAATCTTGATCAATATCGGCAAGCAGTACTGCGTGATATTCTTTATCTACTGAATACATGCAACATGCAAGCAGAAACTATGGGGATTGACCTAACTGAAAATGTACGCTCTTCTACATTAAATTATGGTATCCCTCCCCTTTCTGGTATTAATTTTTCTGATATTGAATGGCAAGATGTGGAACAGAACATCAAACAAGCCATCATCGATTTTGAACCGCGTCTTGAAAATAAGACTCTACAAGTGATCGTAAATACCTCAGACGATGATGACGATGCTTTACACAATAAACTCATTATTGAAATCAAAGGTTACCTGAAACTCAATCCTTATCCTAAAGAATTCTTGCTCCGAACCAGCATGGATGTTGAAACAGGATTGTTTGACTTATTAGATGGGGGAAATGGGGCTTGAATAATAAATTACTGTCTTACTACAACAAAGAGCTAACTTTTCTAAAGGAAATGGGTAAAGAGTTTGCAGCCCAATATCCTAAGATAGCCTCAAGATTAGCTTTAGATACAACTGATATTCCTGACCCCTATGTTGAAAGACTCTTGGAAGGGGTAAGTTTTCTTACTGCACGCACCCAACTTAAACTGGATGCGGAGTATCCTCGTTTTGTCCAAAGAATCTTAGAAGTTGTTTATCCTGACTTCATCAATCAAAAACCGGCTGCAGCTATTGTCAATCTAGAGCCTACTAATCAATATAACGCTGATGTGATCAATCTACTGGAACGAGGCAAAATATTAAGGTCTCTGCCTATTGATGAATTTAAAGTAAGTTGTCCATTTTCTGTAACTAAAACTACTGAAATTCTGCCACTTCGTATTGAAAAAGCCAAATACACTGACTCAATAGGTTATTTGCCAAACACACTCCCTGCACTCAAACAATCCTCTAGTAAGAAAGTACAATCTGCCTTGCGTTTGGATTTTTCATTGAGCGTACCAGGTGCATGTTCAGAGATGTTGCCAGATGAATTATCTATATTTTTGGGTACAGAGCTTTCCAAATCATCTTCATTGCTGTTTCTATTGGCTTCTGAATGCGTGGGCGTTGTTTGTCACAGTTACGAAAATCCAAAACAATGGTTTTACCCATTGCCTACTACACCAGAACATCGTGGTTTTCGAGAAGATGAAGCCTTATCATTTAATTTAGATAAATCGGTGAGTGCATTCCGAATTATGCAGGAGTATTCACGCCTACCGGAGAAGTTTCTATTTATTTCTCAAAAAAATATTAAACAAGCCGTCCAACAAGCCGAGAAAAAAGGACACTTGCCTAAAGTACCCGACCATTTAGAGGAAATCGTAAACGATAAGGGAGTCAATAAAAAAATTATTACTTATCGTAAACGCTATTTTAGTCTTTCATTTTTATTCAGTAATAAAATACCTGAATTAACTGAGCTGATTGGTGTAGATGATTTTTCTGTAAATGCCGTACCAGTCGTCAACTTATTCAGAAAAAAAAGCTCACGCTTCCCGATAAATATTCAAGATCAGGAGCACCATGTCGTTATCGACCGTACCCAGCCCCTGAATTATGAAGTCTATGCTATCGAGCAAGTAAAAGGCTTTGATACCAACAACCTTCAAACCGTAGTATTTTCACCGATGTACAAAGCACCGGATATAGGACTCTTTCCTGAGGCCCAAACTCAGCATGCTTATTTTTCTGCTCGTCGTGCTGATAGAGTACCATCCGAAAACTCAGCTAAAAATGGTTTTCGCTCTTCCTATTTAGGTAGTGAGGTATTTTTATCTCTTGCTAATAATCAGAATTACGCCTTTAATTCAAACATACAACACCTTTCTGTTGATGCTTGGTGTACAAGCAGAGATTTGCCTCTAATCATGCCTCGAGACGGAGAATCTGACTTTCTTATTGAGGGATTTTTGCCAGTCAAATCGATTAAACTGATTTCTAAATTAACAAGGCCTCAAGAAGCAGTAAGTGAAGATAGGACACTTTGGTCATTTTTAAATCAATTGAGCTTAAATTATCTATCTCTTTTGAATACTGATAAAGAAGATGCACCTGTTGCTTTGAAAGAGCTTTTAACAGTATTTGTTTCTTCTGAAAGCGATTTACTGAAAAAACAGATTGAATCAATTACACAAGTTGAAACCTCAATTATTAACAAAGTAGTCCGTCATTATGGAGTTGCAGCCCCTATCAGAGGAATCAACATTACCGTTACACTGGATGAAACTCAATTAGGCGGTGTTCATCCTTTCCTATTTGGATCAGTTTTAAACCATTATTTCCGACGTTTGGTGTCTATTAACTCATTTGTACAATTGCGAATTGACACACTTCAGCAAGGTCATATTGCTACTTGGCCGTCTGAAATTGGGGAGAGAATGATTATATGAGTCCAGTCAACCCTAAAACAGATTTTGGTGACTCATTAGACAATGCTTGGGATCAAAAACTTACAGTCTTTTTAAATAAAGTTTCCTCTCAACCGTATAAGTATGATTATTTTTCACTCTTGCGCCAGCTTGAGTCCGTTAAATTTATTACTGGTGGGAAAATATTAGGCAAAGCTATTAGCCCAAAAATGGAAAAAATAAGGATCCGCCAAAATCCTTCGCTTACTTTTGCACCACGCAATCTCCAATCGGTAACCTTATCACCTCATTATGTAGAAATTTCCATTAATGGATTTGGTCTGTTTGGCCCATCTGGCCCACTACCTCTACATTTAACCGAGTATGCTTATGAACGCCAACATCAACACGGTGACCGGGCATGGGCAGGTTTTGCAAATATGTTGCAACACCGCCTGGCTATCTTATTCTATCGAGCATGGGCCAATGCCCAAAGCATTACATCTTTAGATAAAAATGCTGAAGACCGCTTCGGAAAATATATTGCCAGTTTTAACGGCCTTAACATTCCGACCACACATAACAAAGGTTTAATCCACGAATTTGCTAAACGCTATTTTTCCGGTCTATTGATAAAACAAAGCCGATCTGCAGTCAACCTGCAACAACTGCTCACTCGCTATTTCCAAGTTCCCGTTAACATTCAAACTAACGTAGGGTACTGGGTTGAAGTTGAAGAAGAGAAAACGCAAATTGGGATTATGGGTAACTACACACTTGGTGACGGTTTACTACTAGGTGACAAACTCTATGATGTGCAAAGTAAATTTCGGATTATTATTGGCCCACTTACTTTACCAGCCTACCAATCATTCTTTAAAGACGGTATTAATACAGCCCGTTTACGAGAATGGGTTCGTTTATTTGCCGCAGAAGAATATGAATGGGACATTCAACCTATTCTGATGCAAAAAGAAGTTCCACTGATGGATTTAGGAGGGAACACTCAACTCGGCTTATCAACTTGGCTGGGGAATGTTTCCCGAGACGCAGAAGACTTGATTGTCAGCAATCATTAATCGGCTTTTCAGACGGCCATCGTCGATAAAAGCTTTAGAAAACTATTTTTGGACATATTTGAAATAATTTAACTAAGGACGTCTTATGTCAAACATCAGCCGCAGCGTATTATTTGGTAAGTTAAATACTACTTTGTATAAAACTTTGGAAAATGCCTATACCTTCTGTCGTCTTCGAGAAAACAGCTATGTTGAATTAGTACACTGGCTACACTCTCTACTTCAAACTGAAAAAACAGATATCTTCTACCTGATAAATCAGTTTAACTTAGATGAAGCCAAAGTACGAAAAGATGTATTGGCTGCAGTAGAAAAATTGCCTGTTGGTGCTACTGCTGTTATTGACTTCTCCGAACATATCCAAACCCTTGCCGAACAAACTTGGACATACAGTTCACTAAAATTTGGTACAGACAAAATCCGTACAGCTCATATTTTCTATACCATGCTGCAAAATAAGACTTTGCAGGGTATTTTGGCCAATATTTCATCTGAATTCCTGAAAATCAAACCGGAAACATTGGCAAACAATATTATTGCTATTACTGCTAACTCTGAAGAAAATCTTGATGTTACCCAGAATGCCTTATCTTCTGAGCCTAATGCTACTCACAAAGAAAGTGCCTTAGCTAAATACGGCAGCAATCTTACCGAAAAGGCTAAAAATGGCGAAATAGACCCAATCACAGGCCGCGACACTGAAATCAGACAAATGATTGATATCCTAATGCGTCGCCGTCAAAACAACCCGATTCTTACAGGTGAAGCCGGTGTTGGTAAGACTGCTGTGGTTGAAGCTTTGGCATTACGTTTAGCTGCCGGAGATGTCCCTCCTGGATTGAAAGACGTTCAATTAATTCTATTGGATATCGGTTTGCTCAAAGCTGGCGCCAGTGTTAGCGGAGAATTTGAATCACGCCTCCGAGCAGTTATGGATGAAGTAGAATCCAGCCCAACCCCAATCGTGCTATTCATCGACGAAATCCATACTTTAATTGGTGCCGGTGGCGCTGCCGGTACTGGTGATGCTGCCAACTTACTCAAACCTGCATTAGCTCGTGGCAAACTTCGTACTATTGGTGCAACCACATGGGCAGAATACAAAAAATATTTTGAAAAAGATCCTGCCCTAACTCGGCGCTTCCAAGTTGTACAAGTAGATGAACCCGATGAAGAAAAAGCCATCAATATGCTTAGAGTATTGAATGCTTCTCTAGAAAAACACCATAAAGTGATCATTCTTGATGAAGCAATCCAGGCTGCTGTAAAACTTTCCCACCGCTATATTCCAGCACGTCAGCTCCCTGATAAAGCTGTCGGCTTGATTGATACTGCCTGCGCACGTGTTGCAGTCAGCCAACATGCTGTACCTGGCAGTATTGAATATCTACGCAAGAAGTCAGAAGCATTAAAACTTGAGCAAGCAAATTTAGAACGTGAGAAGAAGCTCAGTTTCGACTCTGAAACCCGGATCACAAATATTGGTAAAGAATTAACTGAGGTTGAAGGCCGTCTGAAAAAATTAGAAGACAGATGGAAATCTGAAGCAGACTTGGTTGCAGAGCTATTGGCTGTACGTGAACAAATCATGCAGGTTGAACAAGAAACAACCGACGAAGAAAACAAACAGTTGCGCACCCGCCAAAAAGAGCTGGTTACTAAATTGAAAAAACTACAAAGTGTCCAACCCTTAGTTATGCCGTTAGTAGACAGTCGGATAGTTGCTGACGTTGTAGCAGACTGGACAGGAATTCCTGTCGGAAAAATGATGAAAGACGAAGTTGAGGCTGTATTACAACTTGCTGACACCTTAAATAACCGCATCATCGGTCAACGCCACGGTTTGGATGCGATTGCCCGCCGTATTCAAACTTCACGCGCTAATCTAGACAATCCCAACAAGCCTATTGGTGTTTTCATGCTTGCAGGTCCTTCCGGTGTGGGTAAAACAGAAACTGCTCTTGCTCTAGCCGATACATTATATGGTGGTGAACAAAATGTGATTACTATCAACATGAGTGAATATCAAGAAGCTCATACTGTATCCACTTTGAAAGGAGCTCCTCCAGGTTATGTGGGCTATGGTGAAGGTGGCGTATTGACTGAAGCTGTACGTCGCAAACCTTACAGTGTTGTATTGCTCGATGAAGTAGAAAAAGCACACCCAGATGTTCATGAAATCTTTTTCCAAGTATTCGACAAAGGCTGGATGGAAGATGGCGAGGGCCGCTATATCGACTTTAAAAACACCATTATCATTCTTACCACCAACGTTGGTACAGATTTAATTATGGATATGTGTAATGACCCCGAAATGTTGCCTACTCCAGAAGGCCTAACTAAAGCCCTGCGTACTCCCCTGCTGAAAACTTTCCCAGCTGCTTTATTAGGCCGGATGCAAGTTATTCCTTACTATCCGCTATCCGACGATATGCTCTCAAAAATTGTTGAATTGCAATTAGGCCGTATCGTAAAACGCATTAAAGATAATCATGGCATTGACCTACACTATACCCCTGAAGTGTTAAAACTAATCACTTCACGTTGTACAGAAGTTGAATCAGGTGGCCGCATGATCGATGCGATTCTTACCAATACGGTTCTACCACAAATCAGCCAAGAACTACTTACTTGCGCAACACAGGGAAAACAAGTTTTGAGCGTAAATATCGACGCAAGCAATCATGACTTCAATTACCAATATAAATATAAACTTAGAAAGAAAAATACTTTATAATTCTAAGCAAAATAAGAAATCTTAGTATTCGATCGACAGTAATAGACCAACTAGTTCCTAAAGTCTAGGCTGTCGATTAATTTAAAATTTCTATCATTAAATACAATCACTATTGATGTACCTAGGTAACCAAAATGCATGGAAAACTGATAAAATATATATCATTTGCAATGATATCTTTGATGGTAAGCGCATGTGCGTCCAACCATAAACCGCCAAAAGAATCTGACGAAAGTGGAGAAAAAATTGATGTCCAAATTATAGTTTCTCCCGATGTCAATCCAAATTTAGTTGATCAACCCTCCCCTATCAGATTGGATTTGTATCAACTGTCATCTGATGGCGAATTTAAAAAAGCAAACTATTTTGATCTTACTAATAATGCTAAAGAAACTTTAGGTGATAAATTAATTCAACAAAACCAATTCATGTTACACCCTGATACGGTTACTATATTACCTATCAAAATGGATTCCCACCTGAAATATTTAGGTGTTGTTGCCAGTTATCGTGATTTGGACAATAGTCAATGGAGATTGATTTTATTAAAACAAAAACAACGATGGTATCAGTTTGGTAAACACTATTTCTATGTGAATATTGGGAAAAATGAATTGTATCAATTATCGAAATCAGAGATGCAAGAAATGCTGAAAGAATATAAAGAGCGCCATCCTGATAATCAGCTTATCAAAGAAAATGGAAAAACTCACAAGAACAATAGTGACCTGAGTAAAGGTATTTTCCATGAGGAATAAATGCTTATATATAAATAATTTGAGGTTGAATACATGGCAATTGAAGCAAAAGTAGTTTGGTCAGAAGGAATCTTTATTACTCCTCAGCATTTCCAGCAATTTGAACGTTATCTTGAGTCTGGATTACGTCAACTGGCTGTTTCCAAAGAAGGTTATTTTTGGGGATTTTCATCTTTAGTACTGGATTCAGACGGCCTCAAACGTGGTGTTCTCGGTATTCGTGAAGCGGAAGGTATTTTTCCTGATGGTTCTATATTTGTGTTTTCTCAAAAACAACTTGAAAATTTAAGCTTGAAAGTACCTGCAAACATAAAAGACACCAAAGTTTGCTTAGCCATTACTCTGCCATCGTCTGTTAATAATGAGATTGATTTTCTAAATCAAAATTCTGCTCACTCTTACCGATATAAAGCATTTGAGAAAACCCTTGCAGATACAACAAACTCCGAATTAGACGGTCGCCAAATTACACTAGCAGATCTTAATCCCACATTGATTTTAGAAAATGATTTAACTAGCAATCAAACTGTCCTTCCTATTGCAGTTATCCGATCCAGTTCAGCAGACTTTGAAATCATTCTAGACGAATCATATATTCCACCTTCCCTAGGAAGCCAAAAGCAACAACACCTAAAAGCTTACATTTCGGAAATATATGGCTTATTAATGCAAAAAAGCAATAGTCTAGCTAACGCTGTAAACGATCCGAATACCGGAGGTTCTGTTGAAGTAATGGACTTTATGATGCTTCAGACCATCAATCGGTATCTGGCTTATTTGCATCATGAAAATGAAGGTGCTCGCCAAACTCATCCAGAACAATTATTTGTCAACTTATCAAAATTATGTGCTGATTTAATGACTTTCCTTCCTTCACGTAAGGTAGGGGATATTCCTATTTATAAACACAATGATCTAGCATCATGTTTTGGTAAATTATTTTTTAACTTGCGCAAATCACTGTCTATTGTTCTTGAACAAAGAGCAATTAGAATTCCACTAGATTTGCGCGATGAAGCAACTCGAGTTGCTCAAACTCCTGATCAAAGCTTACTGGATAAAGCTTCATTTGTCCTAGCCATCAAGGCTGATATGCCTAACGAAGCCTTACGCCAAAAAATTCCAAGTGTAGTAAAAATAGGTACTGTAGAAAAAGTTAAGGAATTGGTTGCTTACCATTTACCTGGAATTAAAGTTCATGCGTTATCCGTGGCACCAAGAGAATTACCATACCATAGTGGTTATGTTTATTTTGAATTAGATAAAAAACATGAATTATGGGATATGTTTGATACTTCCTCAGGTATGGCTTTCCATTTGGCTGGTAATTTCCCTAATTTAGATGTTGAGTTTTGGGCGATTAAGTCTTTAAGTTAATTTGATTTAATTTGGAATTTCATTATGAATAACCAGAATAATACTGTAAACAACGCAGTAAATGTTTATAACCCTTTAATTGAAGCTGCTAAACCTGTTTTTATCTTAGCTAACTCTATGCAGCAAACTACTAGTCAATTATCTACTGACAGCCTAATTAATAAATTCTCTCTCTTAATTAATAATTTTGAAGAGAATGCTGAAAAAAATGGAGCTAAATATGATGCTATTCAGGCTGCAAAATACTGTCTTTGTACATTTGTAGATGAATTAGCAGTCCGTGCTGGCTGGGCTGATGAAACTTGGTCAAAAAATAGCTTATTAGTATCTTTTTATGATGAAACTTGGGGTGGAGAACGTTTTTTTGAAATCATTCAAAATTTGAAACAAGATTCTGATAAAAATATTGATTTAATAGAGTTTATGTATTTATGCCTGCAATTTGGTTACAAAGGTAAGTACCAGGTTCTAAACAATGGGGAATTTGAGATCGATAAAATTAAAAGAGACTTACTTGCCTTAATTCACAGTAAACGACCTGACCAAACTGTTAATCTTTTTAAACATAACCCGATTATTACAAATAATATTCAAAGGAAACGCAGACTTGCTATTCCTTTATGGGTAGTTGGCGTATTAGGAGCTGTTGCATTAGGTGTAGGCTATTTTACAATGCAATGGTCATTAGGGGATAAATTCAATACAGCTAGCATAAAAGTAAACAGCCTCAAACTTCCTTCGGCAATCACCAAGCAACAGGATGCACAAAATACAGTCCGACTACGGCCTTTGTTGGAAAATGAGATTGCTAGGAAATTAGTATCTGTAGAAGATTTTCAAGACAGAAGTACTGTTACTATTTTAGGTGATGGCTTATTTGAATCCGGCTCTGCGCAAATCCAAGACCAATATTATCCTGTTTTAGCTGCAGTTAGTCAGGCCTTAGATAGTGTAGAAGGACAAATTATTGTTACGGGATACACTGATAATCAGCCAATTCAGAGTTTGAATTTTCCATCTAATTGGCATTTATCACAGGCTCGGGCAGATGCAGTAAAAGAAATTTTATTGAATTACGTTAAAAATGGCGGAACACGCATCCGTTCTGAAGGACGAGGCTCGACCGATCCTGTCGCACCAAACGATACTTTGGAAAACAGAGCTAAAAACCGAAGAGTTGAAATTACATTATTTACTACAGGAACTGGACCCAAACTAGGTAGCACAGTCGAAATAAAAAATGATACCTCCAATTCTCAACCAAACGGTAGTGTAAGCACACAATAATCTATTTTAGATTGATACGGAAAAAATAGACATGAAAAAAATTATTTATTTTCTAGGTTCTCGCTCTTTATGGGTGATGTTGGGTATTACCGGCCTGATTATATTAGTATGGTTTATTGGACCATTGATCTCCATAGGTGAAGTTCGACCTTTAGTAAGCAAAACTATTCGTTTTGCAGTGTGTACCATTATTATTGGTATTTGGTTGGCTAAAGCTATATTTCGCCAATATCGTGAATCTCGACGAAACGCTGCTTTATTGAAAGAAATTCGAGCAGCACAAGAGCCTATTTTAAAAAGTGCAAATGATGTTAGCTCTATGAGCCGCCAGTTTGCTGAAATGGACAAAGTATTAAAAAATGCTAAATTTTCTAAATCTAAAAACAGTTTGTTGGCTAGACTAGAAGAAGGTCAATACCTTTATCAAATGCCATGGTATGTTGTCCTAGGGGCAGCAGGATCTGGTAAAACAACTGCACTCAAACGCTCTGGTCTTAACTTCCCTTTAGAGAGCACTTTAGGGACATCTGTAAGTGGCCTAGCAGGTACACGAGATTGTGATTGGTTTCTGTCGAATGAAATAGTATTTCTTGATACAGCTGGTAGATTATCTTTACATGACAATCATAGCAGTAAAGACTCTAGCGACTGGGAAGAGTTTGTAACGCTGCTACAACGTTACCGACCGAAACAGCCAATAAATGGCGTATTGGTTACTGTAGGTGTAGATGATTTGTTGGGCGGGAAAACCAATATAACAGAAATCTCAGTAGAACTGCGTAAAAGAATCCATGAAATGCATACTAAATTGGGTATACATTTCCCAGTTTATCTTATGATAACCAAACTGGATTTATTGCATGGTTTTAATGAATTCTTTGACCATCTAACTGAAGAACAAAGAAATCAATATTTAGGGATTCCTCTATCTAATACCGAAGGAATGGAAACTCCTATCGCTACTGCTTCTAATGCCTTAGCAGATATTGTAGATAAATTACGCTCCTCTATATTGGGCACAGTTCATCAATTAGAATCCACTGAAGATAAGGCTGCAGCTTTTGCATTCCCCGAGGAATTTGAGCGCCTTAATCAAGCAGTACTTTCCCTATTTAAAGAGCTGTCTAAATCTTCAAAATTTGAGCAACCTATAGCATGGAGAGGTGTTTATTTTTCAAGTGCAACACAAACAGGACAACATCTCAACCCTATACTGGAAGGTTTGCAAAGTGATTTCCAATTATCTAAAAAATACTTGGATTCAAACCAGGCCTCTACTCAGAATAACGAACATAGCTTTTTCTTAAATCGACTATTTGCTGACGTTATTCTTAGCGAGGCAAATTTAGCTGGCGAGAATAAATCTTGGTTTGTCAAAAAACAAATCTTGTATTGGCTAGGTATTGGAGCTATTGCAACTGTAGTAATTACATGTTTGTCAATGATGTTGAATAGTTACTCCAATAACCAGTCATATCTTGAACAGGTTGATACAAAAGCAACTAACTTAGCTTCAGATGTAAAAAAATATACAGACGGCCCTGATTTACTTAAGGCTGTAACATTTGCTGAACAAGTTAGAGATACGACTACCAGTAAAGAAATTCCAGATTTATTATCCCCTCCGCTCAGCTATCGTATGGGCCTTTATCAAGGCAGCCAAATGAAAGATGTTGGGGAGTCAGCCTATTATAGAATTCTTCAAGACAATGTAATGCCATTAATCAGCTATAAGTTGGATGAACTTCTACGTACAGCTAATGTTTCCAACAATATTAATAGCTATGATGCATTAAAAGCTTATCTTATGATGTTCCACAAAGAACATTTTGATGCTGCTTTTATGCAAAATTGGTTAATGTCCAATTTGTCTAAAACAGAATCATCAGGCATGAGTGACCAACAAAAAAAATCTGTTGAAAAAGCTCTGAATCAGATTCTTTCAAAACAAAGCATTACACCAAGCGTTCCCTATGACGAAGAATTAGTAGAACGTCGTAGACAGGAAATTGCACAAAGAGACATTGCAACCATGGTATTAGAAGATACTATAAACACAGTTACTCTCTCAGGAAAAGAAGGAGTTACACCTGTATCTTTTTCAAGTATGGGTGGTGTGCAAAGTCACTTGCTATTCCGACGTAAGACTGGTGGGGCTTTAAAAGAACCTATTAACTTTATTTATACCAAAGAAGCCTACATTACTAAAGTTTTACCTGCCATGGTTAAATCTGCAGAGCAGTTTTTTAATGAAGACAACTGGGTATTAGGTAACTATGCTTCTTTAGGCCAAAGTAAAGCATCTGTTCTTTCTGATGCCCAAAGAATCTATTTCAGTAATTATATTAAAGTTTGGAATAGTTATTTATCTGATTTGTCATTAGTAACACCAAAATCATCACGAGAGAGTACTCAAATTGCCAAGCTGCTATCTGAAAAGAACTCACCTTTAGTCAATATTATTAAAGGAATCAGTGATAATACGACTTTAACTATTGACAAACGAATAACAGAAAAAGCTGGAAGCAAAATTACTGATTGGTTAAATAGAGCAGGACTCTCGAAACTCTTAGAGAGCGAAGAGGGGAATAATGTAAAGAATGAATTGGCTGCTTTAAAACAAGCAACTCCAGTCGATGATGCTTTTGCAGATTTTCATATATTAACTGAAACCACGAATGATCAACCTCCAGCTATTAACAATGTCACAGAGGCTATAAATGATTTATATGTTTATTTAGTTGCTGTTAATGTTGCTGTAGAAAAAGGAGTAGACTTACCACCTGATGATCCTTTCGTAAAATATAAGGCTGAAGTAAATAGACTACCACCTCCCTTTCGCCAAATGTTAGATAACTTTTCTGAAATTATTCTGAAAAACACTAACAAAATTGTTGATGAAAAGCTTTTGTCTACTTTAGAAAAACAAATGGCTACATTAACTAATAGTTGCCAAGAAATACATCAACAAGGATACCCTTTCGATAAAGGGTCGGAGGACAATGTTGCATTAGAGAGTTTCACCAGTATATTTGGTCCCAATGGTATCTACAGTAAATTTACCAACTTGACTGGTGAAGCTGCCGTATTGGCACGCTCAGAAAAACTGGAAACTTTAACTGCTAAAAATGATGCTTTTAAAGATCGTTTTGCAAAACTAAACGATATAGCAGACATCCGACAAGGATATTTTGATAAAGGCTCAGAAACTCCTACATTTGATTTCTCGGTTAAGGTTTTGATTCTTGATACTAGTTTAGAAAGTGTAAATATCTCATATGCAGGGAAAAGCTATGTATACAGCCATGGTCCTGTAAATCCTGTAACCTTTACTTGGCCATCCAAGAGTGAAAATGCTTTAGCCAAAATAGATATCTCATCTCCCCAAATCAACAGCGCAGGTATTAGTTCAGCTGGGCCTTGGTCAATCTTTCGCCTTATTGAAAAAGGTAAAATTATTCGCCAAACAGGAAATACCACTGTTGTCGAATACAGTATTAAAGGAAAAAATCTTGTACTTGAATTTACTACTTCTACTGCCTTTAATCCCTTTAATTTAAGTAAATTAAGGAATTTTCAGTGTATTTAAAAGTCTCAATAGAGATGTAAATAATATTGTCTAAAATATTACTTTACATATTTTATCACTATTTAAAATACTAGGATAAAAATACTTGTAACCGGAATATTGATTTAAGATTGACAAGGAGTTTCCCGAAATGAATAGAACTATTGTTGCTCATACGCCTTTGGGATCACAACTATTATTCAAAAAAATGCTTGGTACAGAATCCGTTTCAAATCTGTTTGAGTTCAATATTACATTGGTCTCCCAAAACCCAAATTTACAAGGCAAAGATATTATTGGTCAGTCTGTAACATTGGAAATTGATACCGAAGCAAGCAATCCTCGTTACCTAAATGGTCTAGTTACCGATTTTGGCTACATTGGAGAAGATGAGGATGAAGAAGGTTATCATGCCTATACCTGTACCACTCGTCCATTCATGTGGTACCTCACTCAAAATACGGACAGCAGGGTTTTCGTTGATAAGTCTGTATTAGATATCGCTAATGAAGTCTTAGCACCATTCGGATTCCCATACCAGATAAAATGTCAAAAAGGGTATCGAACAAGAGGCTTTTGTGTTCAATATCAAGAAAATAGCTTTGATTTCTTAAACCGCCTATTTGAACAAGAAGGTATCTACTATTATTTTGCCCACAGTAACGGTTCACATGAGCTGGTTATTACTGATGATGTCGGTGTTTTAGAAGCTATTTCATCCCCTAACATCCCCTACCACTCTCGAAATACTGCACCAGGGGCACCAAATATTGCCTATATTGATATTTGGGAAGAACGAGATGCTTTAAAATCTAGTCAATTTGTTACTCAAGAATACAATTATAAAAATGCCAAAGTACCGATGATGTCTTCAGACTCAGTTCATGACTTTAATTCGGTATCTATGGAACACTATGACTTCTATACAGGTTTTAGTGATGTGGCAGAAGCACAAAATTACAGTCAGGTTCGTAGTGAAGATTTGAAAAGCCAAACCAAGATTATTACTGGCTCAGGCACTGCACTGACACTTGCTCCAGGTTATACGTTTATCCTGAGCAAACACCCTCATGCATCTTCTAATACCGAATATACTATTTTAAAAGCTGATTATGATTTCGAAGAGGCAGGCTATACGTCTGGAGACCGTATTGGCAAATTTAGAATTTCATTCCGCGTATTACCTAAATCTTATCCATACCGCCCTCCTCTTAAAACTCCCAAGCCAAAAGTTTTAGGGACACAAGCAGCTACGGTAACAGGACCTGCAGGTGAAGAGGTCTACACCAATGAATATGGCGATATTAAAGTCCAGTTTCACTGGGATCGCTATGGAAAAATGGATGAAAACAGTTCCAACTGGGTACGAGTAACTCAGGGCTCTGCTGGTGCTGGCTATGGCTCTATTAATACACCACGCATTGGCGAAGAAGTACTGGTTGATTTTATTAATGGCGATGCTGATCGACCCATTGTATTAGGCCGTCTGTATAACAGCGCAATGTCGCCACCATGGGGATTTCCTGCTGCAGCTAAGCAATCCGGTATCAAGAGTAAAAGTTTTAACTCTCCATTAGCCAACTTTAACGAACTGATGTTCAATGATACTGCTGGGTCTGAAATGGTCAACTTCCAGGCACAGAAAGACTTGACCTCACTTGTTAAGAACAATGAAACCCGTAACGTCAACAACGACCGAACCACTACAATTGGCAATAACGAGACTGTAACAGTAGTGGGTGATCGAGCTAAAACCGTTCAAAAAAACGAAACTGCCTCAATTACCCAAAACCGTACCAAATCAGTCGGCCAAAACGAAACTGCCAGTATTACCCAAAACCAAAGCATTAGTGTTGGCCAAAACCAAAGTACTTCTGTGGGTAAAGATCAGAGTGTTTCTGTCTCTGAAAATCGAACCCATTCTGTTGGCCTTGATGAAAACATTGGCATCGGAAAAAATCAGGCTTTAACCGTAGGCTTGGATCAAAACGTTTCTATCGGCAAAAATCAAGCGTTGACCGTTGGTGCCAATCGTAACAAAACCATTGTATCCAACGAGGTAAGCAGCATTGGTGGTAATAAGCAAGAAACCGTCAGCCTAAATGGTATGAACAACATTGGCATCGGACAAATGACCAACATTGGGGCAGGCTATATGTTAAATGTCGGAGGAGGCTGGATGACCAACGTTGTTGGTGCCGAAATGCATAGCGTTGGCCTAGTTATGGGACTTAATGCAGGTTTAAATATTGGCCTTAATGCCGGCAATAAAATCACCTTATCTGCTGGGAGCAAAATTACCCTTCAAGTAGGCAACTCAATGATTGTAATAGATAAAAATAAAATCTCTATCGTTAGTAAAAAAGTTAAAATCGTTGGCACTAGTGTAGTAGATATGGATGGTAAAAAAGTCGATATCAACTAGAAGAAAAGGTATATAAATGTTCGAATTGGAGAACTTTACCTGCTTTCATACGCAGCAATTTAAAAACATCGACCAGTTAGATCGAACATATGATGTTGTAGTTGCTAAAGTCAGTTATGAGTTTGAAATCGATCCTGTAACAGGAAAAACTGTACTTGAGTTTGCCCAAACGCAGAATCCTCTTACATTTGCAGATACTTTTTACGGAGAACCATCTCAAACTTCAACTCAATTTGAAAGCGACTTCTGCCTTTATAAACCTAAAACTGATTTAGTGATCAATGCAATCGCCTATGCACCTGATGACACTCCCGCTCGGCAACTTGCTGTAGCGGTGAGTGTTGGCGATTACCAAAAAAGTCTGGCTCTTACTGGTGAGCGCTACTGGGTAAGGGAGATAGCTGGATGGTCTCTAAGCGAACCAGATCCTATTCTCTCCTTGCCTATCCGCTATGAATTTGCCTTTGGCGGTGGTGCGGTTGAAGACGATCATGAGGGGCATCAGCAAAATCCTGTCGGTATTGGTTATTATCCCAAATCCCAACTCAAACAAAATGGGTTCAAACGGATATTAAAGGCTCACCAGATTTATGACCCAAGCCATCCAGTACGAGATCCTGCTGAAAATGTTGCTCCCGAGGGATTTGGCTTTATGCCCCGTTATTTTGCGCAACGGGCACGACATTCAGGTACTGCCGATGCTGAATGGATAGCTAACCGTGCACCTTTATTGCCGGAAGATTTTTCTATGACTTATTGGAACGGTGCTCATCCTTCCCTTCAATTGCCTCATCTAAAGCCTAACCATATCTATACACTAGGATTTACCGGCATGGTACATTCCTTTCAAGCGCCCAATCAGTATTTTACTGTCGATCTACCGGTAGAGACTGTATTTGTACATGCCCATACCGCATCTAATATGTCTTTGTGTAAAGACATGGTATTGGATACCGTACTCGTTGACGTAGAACAACGTCGCATTGACTGTACATACCGAACTTCTTTTGCAGAAGAGCTGGAAATTTCCGCATGTCAACTCAGGTTTATTGCTCGACATGAACGGGCAGAACAAATTGCAGCCGCAGTTGCATGCCGTATTTCAAAAGACAAATTTATCCCGATACCGCCTTCTCTTGCGGCACTCGCGTAAACAACTAAAAGGCCGTCTGATTCCCAACTAATTGCAGCCAACTTTTCAGACGGCCTCTATATTCACAACAG
>NZ_JAPWBB010000023.1:0-23524 GCF_041433235.1 Neisseria sp. 27098_8_112
TTGGTTATGCAGCAAATTATTTGATATGAGGGAAAATAAAACGCATACGCGAAATCTGCATGGAGGCCACTTTCTGCGTAGCGGAGTAATTTTCAATTTTTTCTTGCATTCTGATTTGATGCATATTGCCATTATAACGGGGAGCAGCGTTCTGAGATTTATTTACTGTCGGCAGTTCAGCCTCAGCCTTCAAAGCTTCCTCTGCCTCAATCGCCGAAAGTACAGCCTCATCTCTTACCAAACCGAAACGCTCGATAATGACATTGGCTTCATCTATATAACGCGATTTGTCCGCGCCATTTTCCAACACCACATCTTCAAGCACGACCGACAAATGCTTGCCGCAATTTTCGATACGCTCTGCGATACGCGAATAAACCATCCAACGTTTCAACCTCAACGCGCCTGCATCGTCATTGGGTGAAGCGGCATCCAGTTTAATCAAACCATAATGCTTGCCGTAATACAGACGGAACACCAGCTGCTTCAAACCTTCTGTTTCGTCCAGCATCCGATAAAATTCGCGAACCAACAACAGCAAACGGTCAAATGCGCCTGCTTTAGACAGATACTCCGGATCATCGGAAGCAAGCGCGTAAATCAGTTTGGACAGCTTGGCGTTGAGTGCGTTATTCATCTTTTTTTTCCTTTTATTTTTAAGCGATGGATTTTCTTAAGAGCCATTCCAAAAAATTTGGTTGCATAACAAAGTGTAAATTTTGTATGAAAACCAAATCATACAAAGCGGAATAGAAAGTATAAAACGGCAGATTGCCGTGAATTTTAAGTGTCTTGCCGTATTTTAACGCAACTATGCTATTTTGTTAAAAAATAGCGCCATCATTTATCTGCCAATCTTCCGTAAAACAATCTGGCAGTCCGACTTCTTCTTGATTAAAATAATTACTAATAGCCCAAACCCAATAAAGGAACACATCATGAAATGGACAGATACCCAACGCATCGCCGAAGAACTCTACGACTTACACGGCGACAGCATCGATCCGAAAACCGTACGCTTTACCCAACTGCGTGATTTAATTATGGCTTTGCCTGAATTTGACGATGATCCGGCGCGTTGCGGCGAGCGTATTCTCGAAGCCGTGCAACAAGCGTGGATAGATGAAGCAGAATGATCTTCCCCCCTTCCCTATCAAACAAGACCTCAGGCAGTTTTTCAGACGGCCTGAGGTCTTTATTAAATCTATTCATACAATTTCGGAAAATTTCGAAATTGACTCATACCAACCTCAAATTTATTATGCAACCTGACAACAAATAAAAGATATGCAGAAGGTGCATAACCATGAATCACGCTCGAGAAATCGCCGCTTTAAACAACAGCCTTTCTGATTTGAAAGGCGACATCAATGTTTCGTTCGAATTTTTCCCGCCGAAAAACGAACAAATGGAAACCATGCTATGGGATTCCATCCATCGCCTGCAAACTTTGCATCCGAAATTCGTTTCCGTAACCTACGGTGCAAACTCCGGCGAACGCGATCGCACACACAGTATCGTCAAACGCATCAAACAAGAAACCGGCCTTGAAGCCGCTCCTCACTTGACCGGTATCGACGCCAGCCCTGACGAGTTGCGCCAAATCGCCAAAGATTATTGGGACAGCGGTATCCGCCGCATTGTCGCCCTGCGTGGCGACGAGCCGCCCGGCTACGAGAAAAAACCTTTCTATGCCGAAGATTTGGTCAAACTGTTGCGCTCCGTTGCCGACTTTGATATTTCCGTAGCAGCCTATCCAGAAGTGCACCCGGAAGCCAAATCCGCACAAGCCGACTTAATCAATCTGAAACGCAAAATCGATGCGGGCGCAAACCACGTTATTACCCAATTTTTCTTCGACGTGGAAAGCTATCTGCGCTTCCGCGACCGTTGCGTGATGATGGGCATTGACGTTGAAATTGTTCCCGGCATCCTTCCCGTAACCAATTTCAAACAATTGACCAAAATGGCCCAAGTGACCAACGTCAAAATCCCAAGCTGGCTGTCTAAAATGTACGAAGGTTTGGATGACGACCAAGGCACGCGCAACCTTGTTGCCGCCAGCATCGCCATTGACATGGTCAAAGTCCTCTCTCGCGAAGGTGTCAAAGACTTCCACTTCTACACCCTCAACCGCAGCGAACTGACTTACGCCATCTGCCATATTTTGGGTGTGCGCCCCCGTTAATAAAACAGACGGCCTCCCCATTCTGATTTACAATATCGAACATTCAGGCCATACCGGCCTGATTAAAAATTCCAACTAGGAGAGTTAACATGACAACATTGCATTTTTCAGGCTTCCCGCGCGTCGGCGCCTTCCGCGAATTGAAATTCGCACAAGAAAAATACTGGCGCAAAGAAATCAGCGAGCAAGAATTGCTGGCTGTTGCTAAAGACTTGCGCGAGAAAAACTGGAAACACCAAGCTGCTGCCAACGCTGATTACGTTGCCGTAGGCGATTTCACTTTCTACGATCACATCCTCGACCTGCAAGTTGCTACCGGTGCCATCCCTGCCCGCTTCGGCTTCGACAGCCAAAACCTGTCTTTGGAACAATTCTTCCAACTGGCCCGTGGTAACAAAGACCAATTCGCTATCGAAATGACCAAATGGTTCGATACCAACTACCACTACTTGGTGCCTGAATTCCACGCCGATACCGAATTCAAAGCCAACGCCAAACACTACGTTCAACAACTGCAAGAAGCCCAAGCTTTGGGCTTGAAAGCCAAACCGACCGTTGTTGGTCCGTTGACTTTCCTGTGGGTGGGTAAAGAAAAAGGCGCCGTTGAATTCGACCGTCTGAGCCTGTTGCCTAAACTGTTGCCTGTTTACGTTGAAATCCTGACTGCTTTGATTGAAGCAGGTGCCGAGTGGATTCAAATCGACGAGCCTGCTTTGACTGTTGACCTGCCTAAAGAATGGGTAGAAGCATACAAAGACGTTTACGCTACTTTGAGCAAAGTAAGCGCCAAAATCCTGTTGAGCACTTACTTCGGTTCTGTTGCCGAACATGCCGCATTGCTGAAATCCCTGCCTGTTGACGGCCTGCACATCGACTTGGTACGCGCTCCTGAGCAACTGGACGCATTTGCCGACTACGACAAAGTTCTGTCTGCCGGCGTTATCGACGGCCGCAACATTTGGCGCGCCAACCTGAACAAAGTTTTGGAAACTGTCGAGCCTCTGCAAGCCAAACTGGGCGACCGTTTGTGGATCTCCAGCTCTTGCTCTCTGCTGCACACTCCATTTGACTTGTCAGTTGAAGCAAAACTGAAAGCCAACAAACCTGACCTGTACTCTTGGTTGGCATTCACCCTGCAAAAAACCCAAGAATTGCGCGTTCTGAAAGCCGCATTGAACGAAGGCCGTGATTCCGTTGCCGAAGAACTGGCTGCCAGCCAAGCTGCTGCCGACTCACGCGCCAACAGCAGCGAAATCCACCGTGCAGACGTTGCCAAACGCCTTGCCGACCTGCCTGCCAACGCAGACCAACGCAAATCTCCATTTGCCGACCGTATCAAAGCGCAACAAGCATGGTTGAACCTGCCTCTGCTGCCGACTACCAACATCGGCTCTTTCCCACAAACTACCGAAATCCGCCAAGCACGCGCAGCCTTCAAAAAAGGCGAACTGTCTGCCGCCGATTACGAAGCCGCGATGAAAAAAGAAATCGCCTTGGTGGTTGAAGAGCAAGAAAAACTGGACTTGGACGTACTGGTACACGGCGAAGCCGAGCGTAACGACATGGTTGAATACTTCGGCGAACTGTTGAGCGGTTTTGCATTCACCCAATACGGCTGGGTACAAAGCTACGGCTCACGTTGTGTTAAACCACCTATCATCTTCGGTGACGTAAGCCGTCCTGAAGCCATGACTGTCGCTTGGTCTACTTACGCACAAAGCCTGACCAAACGCCCGATGAAAGGTATGTTGACCGGCCCTGTAACCATTCTGCAATGGTCTTTCGTCCGCAATGATATTCCTCGCTCTACCGTATGCAAACAAATCGCACTGGCTCTGAACGACGAAGTATTGGATCTGGAAAAAGCCGGCATCAAAGTCATCCAAATTGACGAACCTGCCATCCGCGAAGGTCTACCTTTGAAACGTGCTGATTGGGATACCTACCTGAATTGGGCCGGCGAATCTTTCCGCCTGTCCTCTACCGGTTGCGAAGACAGCACCCAAATCCACACTCATATGTGCTACTCTGAGTTCAACGACATCTTGCCTGCCATCGCTGCTATGGACGCTGACGTCATCACCATCGAAACTTCACGTTCCGACATGGAGCTATTGACCGCGTTCGGCGAATTCAAATACCCGAACGACATCGGCCCAGGCGTTTACGACATCCACAGCCCACGCGTACCGACTGAAGCTGAAGTTGAGCACCTGTTGCGCAAAGCCATCGAGGTTGTACCGGTTGAACGTCTGTGGGTTAACCCTGACTGCGGCCTGAAAACACGTGGTTGGAAAGAAACTCTGGAACAACTCCAAGTGATGATGAACGTAACCCACAAACTGCGTGCCGAACTGGCTAAATAATGTGAGTTAGATGAAAAGGCCGTCTGAAAATTTTCAGACGGCCTTTTTTTATTTATCGATATTTAAACTATAAAGATTACGACTTCAACAGCTTACAAAATCCCTGTCGTTGTATGATGTTCTTCCACTCCTGATGTATACACGTTCTTAGCATGATGATACACAGTCTCTTTAGTCGTTTCGACAATATGGTTGGCTTCTGACAAGATATCGCTCAATGCAACTTTACTGCCGGTCGTATTCACCTTTTTCAGTGCTTCGCCATTATGGCTATTGCCTTCTGAATACGTCTTGATGTCGTTTTCAAAGCGCAGCCATGAATCATACAGTTCACCTTTAATGTCCGTCATGATTTTGTTGTTGGCTACATTTAAAGATGCTTTGCCCTTAGGGTTGGTACTGTGTACGTCTACCAAAGCATCATTCAGGGCACCACCAAGTTTCAATGTGTTATTGGTGATGTTGTACTCTTTGGCATTGCTTTTCAAATAAGCAAATTCGACATAGCCTTCAGATTCTTCACGCACGGAAATTTTGTTATTGTGAATCGTTACCGCACCATGCATAGCGACATTACCATGGTGTTCTTCCACATAAACCGGTACTGCGCCTTTCATAATCTTGCCGATATCGGCATCATTGCCGCTGATGGTAATGGTACCGCTACCAATGCCGTTTTTAGATAAAACGCGGTCGTAGGTATCGTTGATGACGGCAATCAGATATTTGGTGGATTCGCCGCTGATCTTGTTGTTTGCCATATTGAGCGTGTAATCCATTTTGCTTTCATGGTTACGGAACTCAATCGCGTAGGTCTGAATATTGTTTTGATAAACCGTCAGATTTTTAATGACATTATTACTGATATCAAAATAGCCTTTGTCAGCCGAGTGCAAATCTTTGTATTGGGTATTGGTTTGCACCTGAATACCTGAATACATGTGGTAGTACTTGCCCAAGTCATCATCAACATTTAAACGGAAGCTCGGATCTTGAATAATGGTATTGCCGGTAATTTTGACTTTATCCATAGAAAACTGGCGGTTGTAGGCAACAATGCCATACAGTCGGTCACCCGTTAACACATTGTCTTCAATGACAATGCCTGTACCATCATGCACATCCAAACCCTTGCGGTAGTTATGGTCGGTCGTGTTTTTACGGTATGTGATGCCGTAATTGTAGCTGCCGGCAGCCACAGCCATACCGTAGCCGGTACCGCCGTCCGCTTCGTGTCCGTTCCAATCCAAACGGTTGCCCTCGCCGATAAAGTTTTGTTGGAAACCAATCAGCGCACCGGCAACGCGGTTGTGGTGCAGATACGAATCAACAATACGGTTGTTTTCACCCAAAGGCAGCGCTTCATATGTTTCATCAATTTCGCCACTTTGTACGCGCGCTTTAAAGGTCAGCTTTTGACCTTTTTCCGTCTCCAAAGAGGCGGTCGATGTAAACATCACACCAGCGCGATTGGCACCGGAAACCTCTACTTTGCTGATTAAAGTATTGTCCGCATCGTTCACCAAAATGCCGTTTACCTTGCCAAAATAGCTTAAGCCTTTGCGGTAAAAATCAGGGTTGGTATATTGAACCGACAAATCGGCAATGGTTTTATTGTTTTGCCCATCAATCAAGATACCGGCAAATTCGCGGATATCGTCATGGTTGGTGTCCGGATTGAACACACCTGTCTGCGCCTTATCAAACGTTATTTTGGTTTTGCCCATGCCCGAACCAAACAAGCCACGTGCACCGGAAACGGTTTTATCCATCACAATCTGATTAGAAATATAGTAGGTACCATCCAAGAAAACCATGGCTTTTTCTTTATGAGCCGCTTCTAAAGCCGCTTTAAATGCCTGAAGACTGTCTTTTTTACCCTGCGCATCGGCACCAAAATCGTTCACGCGAACATAATTGCCGTACTCTTTAGATTCATACACTCGGTATTTTCCAGATACACCGGCCCTGCTTTCGGCATGATCGTCAATTTTGTTTTCTTTGCCCGAACTGAGGTGGCTATCGTGACTCATGGCTGTTTTTTTGCCGGCAGAAACGCTCGTGATTTTGTTATGGCCGTCTGAATCGTTCAAATTCTTTTTATGCGCAATTTCAACTGTTTCTTTTCCTTCGGCAATTCTGTCTTCCGCCTCTTTCTCTTTGCGGGCGGCTTCTTGTTTGGCTTTACGCTCTGCAATCGCTTTTTCGACTGCTGCTTTATGAGCTTCTTTTGCGCGCTCAACCGCCTGCGCTTTGGCTGCTGCGGCTTCGGCTATTTTTTTTGCTTTAGCCTCTTCGTAAATTTTTTGCCTTTCAGCCAGGACTTTTTCCATCGATTGATTAACCGATTCTTTTGAAACAACGTGTTTGCTCGCCACTTTAGGCGCAATGATATGTTTACTGGAAACGCTGCTTACAGAAGCAACGCTGGCCCGTGCAACATGCATTTTTGTCACAAGATCGTCTGAAGATGATGAAGAACTGTCAAATCTTGCTGCCTCCGCCACATGCACTACTTCTCTCGTTACCGTATTTTTACCGCTTAATTGCTTGGGTTCTGGAAAAACCGACGGACTATCCCCCCAATTTTGGGTGTGTATCCATTCTTGTAGAGGAGAAGATGATTTGGAAGTGGTTTCAGGAGTTGAGGAGCCTTGACGAATATGGGTACGGCCAAGAGGAGCAAGTTTATGTGACATAATCAGCGTATTTCCTTGTATCGAATATCGCCCTTTTCCACCGCACAAGTGTGCAACAAAAAAGTTCGATTGAATAAAGAGGTAAGACGGATTCTGTCGTAACAGCAATTGCCTGTATAAAGGCCAAACCGAAGCTGGCCACTTTGAGAAACTCGGCAGCGTTTCCCCTTCTGCCGGTTTTCTGATTGGAAACGGTAATGGTGTTTAGACAGAACCCTTGGATGACTTTTATAGGCAATCTGTCCGCGTACCATGTATCTGGTCATTTTTGACGGAAATGTATCAGAGTCCCTTTTTAATTGATTAGTTCATCCAAAGTTAAGTTATTTTTGATTTTTATAGCAAAATAAAAATGGTTTTATCTTGTATTGTTTTCCTTTTTGGCGTGACAGAGTTAATCCCGCAAAACCAAAAAGGAGGGGAATTCTAACACAATATGCTTTTAGCATTCCCAATTTAACTAAATTTACAAAATATACGAAATAAATATCTATAATTGTTTTTAACTTCATCGAAAAATCAATAAAATTCGATATTTTCAATGTGTATTTTTACAACATAATTGCGCATTATATACCGATTATCTTAAAATACTACCGTTTATTTGCAAAATTTAGTATTTTATTATTGCTTTCACCATCTAAAAACCAATAAAAAAGGCCGTCTGAAAAAATATTTCAGACGGCCTTTTTTATTAAATGCGTTCTATTCAACAAACTTCGACCAACCAGCCGTGTTTGTCTTCTGTCAAACCGTATTGAATGTCAGTAATCGCCTTACGGATTGCGTAACCGCGCTCTTGGCTCTTCACTTCGATTTCTTTACCATCAATCACGAAAGAAGTTACCGGAGAAATGACCGCAGCCGTACCAGTCAGAATCGCTTCCGCACCATTCTCAATCGCAGTTTTCAGCTCATCGACAGTAAAGTTGCGCTCGGTAACAGTGTAGCCCAAATCTTTGGCAACAGTCAGCACGGAATCACGGGTAACGCCGTGCAGGAATTCGTCTGTCAACGGTTTGGTAATGATTTCATCGCCGTTAATCAGGATAAAGTTAGACGCGCCGGTTTCCTGAACATCGCCATTCGGACAGAACAGCACTTGGTTTGCACCGTGCTCTGCTTTGGCTTTCAATACCCAAGGCATGGCGGAAGCGTAGTTGCCGCCGCATTTCACACGACCCATATGTGGGGCGCAACGGATATGTTCGGTCTCAACCAAGATTTTAACGGGCGAACCGGCTTTGAAATAGTCGCCGACAGGAGAAGCCAGAATGTACAGCAAAGCAGTTTCAGAAGGAGATCCGGCCTTACCGATCACAGGATCGGTACCGATCAAAGTCGGACGCAGATACAACGCAGCTGGCGCATCAGGAATTTCTTCGGCAGCGTGTTTGACCAATTCAATCAAAGCATCCAAATAAGCCTCAGTCTCAGGGCGCGGCAGGTGCAGAATATCTGCGCTTTGCTGCATACGCGCAATGTTGGCGGTCGGGCGGAACATCACGATTTTGCCGTTTGCCTGACGGAATGCCTTCAAACCCTCAAAACATTCGCTGCCGTAATGCAAAGCATGTGCGCCGGGGGCGAGTGTCAGGTCTTTGGAAGATTGCCATTCTACCGGTTGCCATTTACCTTCACGATAAGCGATAACGGGCATTTCAGCGTGGAAAACGCTGCCGAATACGGCTGGGACTGGTCTGCTCATGATGATTGCCTTTCTTATTCTGATGTGCAAAATAAATTAATTAATTAAAGACTGAACAATACGCCTTTCAATATGGGTTTGACAAGTACCCGTCAGCATTAAAGATACCCTTCCCATGCCGTCTGAAACATGCCGTCCTATCCGAAATCCGGCAAATCGTTTAAACTGATACCATTTTTCAGACGGCCTGCCCCAACCGCAGCCAACCCGGAGTAACCCATGAAACTCATCTATACCATCATCAAAATCCTGATTCTTCTTGTTTTCCTCCTGCTGGCCATCACCAATACCCACACCGTATCCTTCTTCTACCTGCCCGGCCAAAACGTCAATCTGCCGCTGATTGTCGTGCTTTTCGGTGCATTTATTATCGGCATCGTGTTCGGTATGTTTGCCCTCTTCGGCCGTCTGCTGTCCCTGCGCAGCGAAAACAACCGCCTGCGCGCCGAAGTGAAAAAACACGCCCACCTTTCCGAAAAAGACCTGACTCTGGTCAAAACCGAAACACCGGCAACGACTTCTGAAGCCACTCCCAAAGCGTAACGCCACCAACCAATAAAGGAATACCATGGACAACGAATTGTGGGTCATCTTACTGCCCATCGTCCTCCTCCCCGTTTTCTTCGCTATGGGCTGGTTTGCTGCGCGCGTCGATATGAAAACCGTCCTGAAGCAGGCCAAAAGCATACCGGCAGGGTTTTACAAAAGCCTTGATGCCCTCGTTGACCGCAACAGCGGCCGTGCCGCGCGTGAATTGGCGGAAGTCATCGACCAGCAGCCGCAGTCATATGACTTGAATCTGACCTTAGGCAAGCTCTACCGCCAACGCGGCGAAAATGACAAAGCCATCAATATGCACCGCGCCCTGCTCGATTCGCCCGACACCGTCAACGAAAAACGCGCGCGCGTGCTTTTTGAATTGGCGCAAAACTACCAAAGCGCAGGCTTGGTGGACCGTGCCGAACAAATCTTCCTCGGTTTGCAGGAAGGCGATATGGCACGCGAAGCCCGCCAACACCTTTTGAGCATCTACCAGCAAGACCGCGACTGGGAAAAAGCCATCGAAATGGCGCAGCTCTTGAGCCATGACGAACAGACCTACCAGTTTGAAATCGCCCAGTTCTATTGCGAAATCGCCCAAGCCGCGCTGTTCAAATCCAACTTCGACGCCGCCCGCTACAATATCGGCAAAGCACTCGAAGCCAACAAAAAATGTACGCGCGCCAACATCATCCTTGGCGACATCGAATACCGTCAGGGCAATTTCCCTGCCGCAGTAGAAGCGTATTCCGCCATCGAGCAGCAAAACCACGCCTATTTGAGCATGGTCGGCGAGAAACTCTATGAAGCCTATGCCGCGCAAGGCAAGCAGGAAGAAGGCCTCAACCGCCTTATCGGCTATATGCAAACCTTCCCCGATCTTGACCTGATCAACGTCATCTACGAGAAGGCCCTGTTACTCAAAGGCGAAACCGAAGCAGCGCAAATCGCTGTCGAACTCGTCCGCCAAAAACCCGACCTCAACGGCGTGTACCGCCTGCTTGGTTTGAAACTCAGCAATATGAATCCGGAGTGGAAAGCCGATACCGATATGATTCGTTCCATTATCGGCCGCCAGCTGCAAAAAAGCGTCATGTACCGCTGCCGCAACTGCCACTTCAAATCCCAAGTATTCTTCTGGCACTGCCCGGCCTGCAACAAATGGCAAACCTTTACGCCGAATAAAATCGAGATTTGATAAAGTGTTAAGTATCAAAAAAGGCCGTCTGAAATCTTTTCAGACGGCCTTTTTATGACAAAGAAAAATATCAAAGCGGTTCAAAACATGGCTGTACACACCAGCAATATCTGCTCAACAACGCTGCTCTGCCCATGCCAACGCCGCTACAATCTGAGCCTCAATATCAGCATTAAATTCGCCGGCACGGTACGCATCGCGCAATTCCGTGCGACGGGTTTCATCTGCCGCAATTTGCTTCAACACCACTTGCGGAAACTCGTTAAACACAGGTCCTTCCTCTTCATGACCCATCAAAAACAGCGCTGGGATTTTTTGATTGGCGCGGACGATTTCCTGTTGGCGCGGATTATCGAAACAGCTGCTGTCGTCAAAATTGCTGCGGGCAATATAGTTGACACGGATATTGGGGTTCAACTCCGCCATTTTTTGAATAAACGGCACAAACACGCGGCAATCAGGGCAGTATGGCGCAGCGGCAAGCAGCCAGTTTTGCGGACGGCTGATCTTTTTAACCGCCGCTACCGTTTGCGCCGACAGCTCGGTTGCCTGATAGAGTTGCTGCTGTTTCAATTTGTCTTCTTCGGTATCAAAATCCAAATATTCTGCATAAGTAGCCATGCTTTACTCCTGTTCTGTTGTATCGGTTTTCCCTGCCACGCCGGTCAAAAGCGGAACAAGCAGATTGACGATGAGGTTTTCAAATACCGGCTCATCAAGAGGCGATTCGTCCGAATGACCAAACACCAGCTTCACTTCGGTATATTCTTTCTGCCCTTTACTCATTTTATTGCCGTTAAAAACCTCATGGGCCTTTCTCAAGGCAGCATCCCAATCCTCTTTCTTGTTGTACTCCTCCGCAGCAGCAAGGCTGGTTTTGGCAAAAAACGGTAAGGGGGTATTTTGTCCAATTCGGAAATATACCAACCATTCTTTCAAAAGCTCTCTCGCGGCCTCTTGCCCGATGGCGGCATAGGTTTCGCTCTGCCCCAAGCTGACAATATAGGTTTGTCGGTTTGCAACGGATTTAGGGGCGATGGCGCAAAAAATCAAATGCTCCAACAAACGGGCAATGCGGTTGGGCGCATTGTCTTTTTGATTTAGGAACACAATGCGGCCGCATTCATAAAGATTGCCGATGGTGCCTTGTAAAACCAAGTCGTCAAAGGATTCTTCATAAGGTTCAGACGGCCTTTTGTCGCTGCGTATCAACTCGGCATCTACGTTTTTCGCAGATATTTGATACTGCTTCTGCCATAAACCGCCCAACTCGCCCACCGGCATCAGGCTTTCGGCATTCAACCGAATGGCCGTATCTTCAAAATTTTCCCCTTTGCGCCGCGCATCCAAATAAGCATCGGCAATCCGGCCTTCATGTTGCGGCTCAAACGGTTCGGCAGATTCCCATGCGCCGTCCAGATACGGCTGATCCCAGCTTAAATTTTTCTTCAGCCAAACTTTGACAGGATTACGCCAAAAACTGATGAGCTCGCCTTGATGAATGGTCTTGTCCGGCTCTTCCTGACTTAAAGCCTCAAGGAAAAACGGCTGCGCTTCCGCTTGCGGTTGGTTCAACGCATCGGCGTAATCTTGGCGCGTACTGAAGAGGCCCTCTGAAAGCGCGTCCTTTTGGAAATAACGGCGTGAGAACGATTGCAAAGGATGATGTTTCACCCATTTCTCCGACAACTCGCGCCCGCTTTTCCCCGTCATGGCGGCAATGGTATCCAGCAGCTCGCTGATTAACGAAGACGGCGCGAACTCGGCATCATTGCGTATATCGCGGCCGATATAAGACAAATACAGCATTTCGCGTGCACTGATTAAGGCTTCGAGGAAGAGATAACGGTCGTCGTCGCGGCGGGCGCGGTCGCCTTTTTTCGGATGTTTGGCAATCAGGTCGAACACCGCCGCTTTGGTATTGCGCGGGAAATCACCGTCATTCAAACCCAACAGGCAAACCATTTTAAACGGCAGGCTGCGCATCGGCACCATACTGCAAAAAGTAATGCCGCCGCTCAAAAATCCGGCTTGGCTTTCGCTGTCCAAAAAGCGGCGGATATGGCGGATAACGGTTTTACACGGCAACAATCCGTCAAATTCGGCTAACTGCGCTTCTTCCTGCCATTTCGCCAAAGACTGCTCAAACTGCTGCTTGGCGTATTGATCGTCCGCATCCGGAGCAAACAGTTTCTCCAGCAAATCGCGGCAACGCTGCACCCAACTTTCCACATCGGCAGGCTCTTGCCATTGCGCCGCCATATCAGCCAAAGTACGGATAAATTCGGCAAAACCGCTGAACACATCCAACTGGTTGACGTTGCTATGCCACGCGCTCACGCCCTGCCACATGCCGTTGCCGCCTTCGGGCAGCATCCAGCCCAAGGCCAAACGCTCTACCGCCTGCTGCCAAGTAAAGAGGTTGTCTTTACCCTCGCGCATGGTTTGGTCCAACCCCCAATGCACATTCAATCCGGCAACAGTCTCATGCAGCAGCGGCACATCTTCCTCGCTCAAACCGAAGCGTTGCAGTACCAACCGACTTTCCAGCAAAGGCAAAACCTTGTCTACTTCAAACCGGCTCTCCAGCAAGTCCAAAGTTTGCGCCAAAGCATACAGCAACGGCTGACGGCGGCTGAGTTTCACATCTGAAATCGAATACGGCAAAGCCTGACTGCCTGCCTGCTCCTGTCCAAAAACGGCTTCGATAAACGGACTGTACGGCTCGATATTCGGTGTCAACACGGCAATATCGTGCGGCTGCCAGTCGGGATTTTTTTGCAACACCAGCGACAGCTCTTCTTTCAAAATCTGCAATTCGCGCAAAGGGCTGTGGGCCGCGACGATTTTGACGGAGCCGTCATTCAACAATTTGTCCGGCTCGACACACACTGGATTGCCGTCCGCATCGTGAACCTGAACCAAAGCCTGTTGCGCGCCTACTTCGCCTTCTTCCTGTTGATATAAGCGTTCAGACGGCATGATCAAGCTTTGGATATCGTTTTGCAGGCAATGCAACAAGGTATCGTCTTTTCCCTCTTCATAAACCTGAATATCCTGCTCGGTTTCCACTTCCGACAGAAAATCAAAGAAATCGCGCCCCTGCTTGCCCAAAGAAGCCAACAGCGGATGCCCTGCCTGTGACAAATCCGCCTCATCGCCCCTTTTCAAAATCTGCGCCTCGTCGATGACCTCGCCCCAATATTGGCTGCTCGGATTGAGCGCGAACACAAACACATCGCAATGCTTGGAAATTTGGTGCAGCAGTTGCAGATACATCGGCGCCATTGTCGAAATGCCGAATACAAAAAACCTTTGCGGCAAGACCGATTTATCCAACTGCGCCAACAGCTTTTCCCACAAGGCCACGCGGTGCGGCGCCGATTGGCTGCCATCGTCCAAATAGCGCCACAGCCGAGCCTGCCAATCCTCATCATCACCCAAACCCAGCAGCTTCCCGGCCTGCCACGCATCAATCCAATCCGGGCGGTACACCAAATATTGGTCGAAAATATCCGCCATTTGTCCGGTAAGCTGATAATCCGCCGATGCCGAGCTGTGCAAATAACTTTCCAGCTTCAGGCGCACGTTTTCGTATTCTGGGGCCGTCTGAAACGCTTCGCTGCGGAACAAATCCAGCAAACGCCAGCGCATAACTTCAGGCGAAAACGGACTGAGCGGCGGCACATCGGGAACCAATTTACGCATCAGCTGCCACGCCAAACCGGCAGGCAGACTGAACTTCAAATTCGCCGCCACGCCGAGTTTGCGCGCAAAAAATACATTCAGATACCGCCGCATCCCCTGGCTCTGCACCACCACTTCTTCCTGCGCCAATACAGAATCCAAGGGCGAAGCCTGATGAATACGCGCACACATTTCTGCAAGCGATTCCAAACGATCGGATTGAAAGAGATAAAACATAGCAGACAATCTAAAAAACAATTGCCCACATTATAATGCCATTAGGACAAATGCTTCAGCAGAAGTGGCAAACAAAAACACAGGTTGTCTGAAACACATCGCTTCAGACGGCCTAAAACAAACCTATCGGCAGCCAATTATTAATTATTTATCGACCCCTGTACAAACCGGCTTCTCCTATCCTATAATTTCCCACATTCGGAATGTAGCGCAGCCCGGTAGCGCACTTCGTTCGGGACGAAGGGGTCGGAGGTTCGAATCCTCTCATTCCGACCAAATACAAAACCTGCTTGAGTCCAAGCAGGTTTTTTACATTCGGCAAGCCTATACTTCCGGCGGCGGGAAAGGCGCGCCTTCGGGATGTTTGTAGCGGTTGTACATAAACAAATATTGTTCCGGAAAACGGCGTATCCAATACTCGGTATTTTCATTGATCACGCGTGCATCGTTCTCCTTATCGCCGTTCAATTCGCCGCGCAATGGCTCTATGTGCAAGACAAAGCCTTTCCCGTCAGGCAGACGCTCGCCGCAGAAAAACAAAGCCTTCACGCCTTTGACTTGCGCCAGCTTGCCCGCCAACGTCATGGTGTAGGCAGGTTTGCCGAAAAAGTCCACCCACACACCGTCGCCCCCTTCTTCCGGAGACGGTACATGGTCCGGCAACACAATGGTCGCTTCGCCGCTGCGCAGGGCCTTGATGATTTGTTTGACGCCCTGAATGCTGGTCGGCGCAGTCTTGCCCTTGCCGCGCACACGCCCTGCCTGCATCACCGCATCAAAAGCCTTGATTTTCGGCGGCTTGTACATCGCCGTCAGCGGAAACGGCAGTTGCTGGCTGATGTAGCGGCCGGCCAAATCATAGCTGCCGATGTGCGGCGTGATAAACAGCAAACCTTCGCCCGCGCTCAAGGCCGTCTGAACATGTTCCCAACCGTTGACACTGACAAACAGGTTTTCAATTTCCTCAGGCCGTCTGAAAAATGCCACCGGCAATTCCAAGCCGCCTTTTGCCGTTTCACGGAAAACTTTTTTCACCGCCTCATCCGTCGGGTTCAAGCCGGCAAGTGTCATGTTTTCGAAAACACGCCGGCGATCTTTCGACAGCACGCGGAAACCCAAACCGCCCAGCAGATTGCCTAATTTGTGCAACCAAGCCAAAGGCAGCGCGGCCAAAAATTTAAAAACAAAGGTAACAAGCGTTTGCATAAGGTTTTACCAAAATGAAGTGGACAGATTGTAAACGAAACAGGCCGTCTGAACAAAACAGACTTCGGGCAAATATATTGCGGCACACCTGCTTTTCTGCTACTATCCGCGCTGCATTAAGAGTTGGGAATTCCATGCCAACCTGCTTTTCAAACGGAAAGGTAAGGTGGACGGTTGAAAAACCGATGTGGCTCGCTAGAGCAATCCAAACCCGCTTAATGCGGGAATTTTTTTGCCTATAAGAAACGTGCAACAGGATTCCGAAACAGCAGGCAAGTGCGAATATTTCTCACTTGTATAGAGAAAAAGCGGAGTTTTTGTTATGATTTCCGCTGTCCGAAATAAAAGGCCGTCTGAAAACACAGCAGCCTGTTTTTAATGAAAGAATAGCAATGAGCGAATATCTGTTTACTTCCGAATCGGTATCAGAAGGCCATCCGGATAAAGTTGCCGATCAAGTGTCCGATGCGATTTTGGATGCCATCTTGGCGCAAGACCCCAAAGCGCGTGTCGCCGCTGAAACCTTGGTCAACACAGGCTTGTGCGTATTGGCAGGCGAAATTACTACTACTGCCCAAGTGGACTACATCAAAGTCGCACGCGAAACCATCAAACGCATCGGCTACAACTCCTCCGAGCTGGGCTTTGACGCCAACGGCTGTGCGGTCGGCGTGTACTACGACCAACAATCCCCCGACATCGCCCAAGGCGTGAACGAAGGCGAAGGCATCGACTTGAACCAAGGCGCGGGCGACCAAGGTTTGATGTTCGGCTATGCCTGCGACGAAACCCCTACCCTGATGCCGTTTGCCATCTATTACAGCCACCGCCTGATGCAACGTCAAAGCGAATTGCGCAAAGACGGCCGCCTGCCTTGGCTGCGCCCTGATGCTAAAGCCCAACTGACCGTGGTTTACGACAGCGAAACCGGCAAAGTAAAACGCATCGACACCGTCGTCCTATCTACCCAGCACGATCCGTCTATCGGTTACGAAGAGCTGAAAAACGCCGTGATCGAACACATCATCAAACCGGTTCTGCCGTCTGAACTGCTGACCGACGAAACCAAATACCTGATCAACCCTACCGGCCGCTTCGTTATTGGCGGTCCGCAAGGCGACTGCGGTTTGACCGGCCGTAAAATCATCGTCGATACCTACGGCGGCGCAGCTCCGCACGGTGGCGGCGCATTCTCCGGCAAAGACCCGTCCAAAGTGGACCGTTCCGCCGCTTACGCCTGCCGCTATGTTGCGAAAAATATCGTAGCCGCTGGTTTGGCAACCCAATGCCAAATCCAAGTTTCCTACGCCATCGGCGTTGCCGAACCGACTTCGATTTCCATCGATACTTTCGGCACCGGCAAAATCAGCGAAGAAAAACTGATCTCCCTGGTTCGCGAACATTTCGACCTGCGCCCTAAAGGCATCGTCCAAATGCTCAACCTGCTGCGCCCGATCTACAGCAAATCCGCCGCCTACGGCCACTTCGGCCGCGAGGAGCCTGAATTTACTTGGGAGCGCACCGACAAAGCAGCCGCATTGAAAGCAGCCGCAGGCGTGTAAAAAAATAATAAAGGTCGTCTGAACGGGAGTTTCAGACGACCTTTTTACATCTAAATATTCAAAACCTTTTTACGGACGACACATCGTATTTTCACAAAAACAGTGCAACGAAATTTTGGATTGCTATGCTGTCTTTGTGAATCTACATAAATAAAATTGAAGGAATACATCATGAAAAAATGGCTGCTGGCTGTTTTGCCCACCACTGCGCTTGCCGCACCACCTCAAGGCTTTTATCAAAATTACAAAGACTGGGACATTGCTTGCGACAATACCGGCACCTGCCGTCTTGCCGGGTATCAGGCAGATGAAACAGAACCGCCGGTTTCTATCCTGTTTACCCGACAAGCAGGGGCTAATGCCGCCGTAATTGGCGAAGTTTCCCTGCTGCCATTTAATGACGACGACACACAACTTGCCAGCATTGCAACCCGCAACGAATTGGTATTGAACGGTAAATCACTGGGCAAATTGGCGTTCAATAAAAAAGGCCAAGGCAAATTGAGCAGCGCGCAAACCAGCGCCTTACTCGAAGCATTGAAAAAAGAGAGCAAAATCAGTATCCGCTCTGGAAAATATGAATGGCACTTGTCCGACCAAGGTGCAGCGGCAGCGATGTTAAAAGCGGACGAATTCCAAGGCCGTCTGAATACGCCTTCCGCGCTGATACGCAAAGGCGACAGTAGTCAGGCTGTATTAAATCCTCAGCCCAAACCCATAATCCATGCCGTTGCCGTACCACAAAAAGCAAGCTATATGCTGGAACAGGACACACCGCGCCACAGCGCCGTCATGAAGCTCTTGAGCGAGAGCAACCGCGTTTCCGAAAACGACGATAAATACTGTCCCGCCCTGCACAATAAAGAGCAAATGCATTGGAACCGCAGCCTAAGTATTTATCCGCTCAACAAACAACAAGTATTGGTAGAGGCCATCTGTATCGGCGGTGCTTATCAAACCAGTGGTTACTATGCCATTGCCAACAAAGAACTGACCAAGATCGAACAAGTGCTGCCGCCAATGACATACGGCGGTCATGGCGGATTTGATGAAAAAACAGCCGCACTCAGCGGCAGCTTCAAAGGCCGCGGCATAGGCGATTGCTGGTCTGGCAATACGGCTGTATGGGACGGCAAAACCTTTGTCCGTAATGAGGAACACACCACCGGTTCATGCAAAGGCTTTGCAGGCGGCGCGTGGCTGATGCCTATTTTTGAAACCCGTATTGAGCGTTAAAACACATTGAATATTTACGGCAGAAAGCAAAAGCCGTCTCAAAAATTCTCGTTTTCAGACGGCCTTTTTCCTTATACAATAGCCACTTGAATTTCTATATACATTCTGAATAAAGGATACGGATTATGTTCGGCAAACAACTTTTTGAAGAAGTCAGCTCCAAAATCAGCGAAACCATCGCCAACAGCCCTGCCAAAGACATGGAGAAAAACGTTAAAGCCATGCTCGGCAGCGCGTTCAACCGCATGGATTTGGTGACCCGCGAAGAATTCGACATCCAACAACAGGTTTTGATTAAAACCCGTACCAAACTGGCCGAATTGGAAGCCCGTTTGGCCAAACTCGAAGCTGCTCAAGAGCCTGAAGAAGCTGCTTTGAAAGCTGCCGAAGCCGCTGCGGAAGAAGCTGTTGCCGAAATCAAACAACAAACCGAAGCTGCCGAATAAGGCCGTCTGAAACATGTCGCTTGCTTTGGTTTACAGCCGCGCCTTAAGCGGCATGAATGCGCCGTTGGTCGAAGTGGAAGCCCACCTTGCCAACGGCTTGCCACATTTCAATATCGTCGGCTTACCGGATACTGAAGTCAAAGAAAGCCGCGACCGTGTGCGTGCCGCCATCATCCAAAGCGGCTTCGACTTTCCCGCCAAGAAAATTACCGTCAACCTCGCACCGGCCGACCTCCCAAAAGAATCCGGCCGTTTCGATTTGCCGATTGCCTTGGGCATTCTTGCCGCTTCGGGACAAATTAACCCTGAAAAGCTCGCACAATATGAGTTTGCCGGAGAATTGGCGCTGTCCGGCCTGCTGCGTCCCGTACGCGGCGCGCTGGCCATGGCATGGCAGGGAATGCAGGCAGGCCGTTCGTTCGTCTTGCCGCAAGAAAATGCCGAACAGGCTGCCGTCATGCGCGGTATCACAGTTTATGGCGCACGTTCTTTAGGTGAAGTGGCCGCGCATTTAAACGGTATCGAACCGCTGACACAAACCGAATGCAAGCTGACGCAAAGGCCGTCTGAACAAAGTAAAATTCCTGATTTAGCTGATGTTAAAGGCCAACATACTGCTCGCCTCGCCTTGGAAATCGCAGCTGCAGGCGGACACAGCCTGCTGATGATGGGTCCTCCGGGTACGGGCAAATCCATGCTTTCGCAACGTTTACCCGGTATCCTCCCACCTTTGACCGAAGACGAATTGGTCGAAGTATGGGCTTTGCGTTCGCTCCTGCCCAACCATCAACAGCAACTCGACAGCAACCGTCCTTTCCGCAGCCCTCATCACAGCGCCAGCTCGGCCGCCATGGTAGGTGGCGGTTCAGACCCACGTCCGGGCGAAATTTCATTGGCGCACCATGGTGTGTTGTTTTTAGACGAATTACCCGAGTTTGACCGTAAAGTATTAGAAGTGTTGCGCGAACCTTTGGAAAACGGCGAAATCCATATTTCCCGCGCCGCACGCCAAGCAGTTTATCCGGCCAAGTTCCAACTTGTCGCCGCCATGAACCCCTGCCCTTGCGGCTATCTTGGCCATCCGTCCAAACCTTGCCGCTGTACGCCTGAAAGTGTTGCCCGCTACCGCAACAAAATTTCAGGGCCATTGCTCGATCGTATTGATTTAACCATCGAAGTACCCAGCCTTTCCGCTGCCGAGTTAATGCAACAAGAAGCAGGCGAATCCAGTGCCACCGTATTGGAACGAGTTACCGCCGCGCGCAAAATCCAATACGGCCGACAAGGCAAAGTTAATGCCGAATTGAGTGTCAGCGAGCTCGATGGCAAAGCCCGCATCCAAAAAGAAGCGCAAGAAGCCTTGGGAACCATGCTCGAAAAACTGTCCCTTTCTGCACGAAGTTTCCACCGCATCATGCGCGTTGCCCGTACGCTGGCCGATTTGGCAGGCGACGAAGAAGTCAGTAAAACCCATGTGATGAAAGCCATCGGCTTCCGTCGCGCCCTTTAACTTTTTCAGACGACCTGAATCTTTATGTTTAAGTAAAACTAGAGTAAACAAAGCATCAGGATTTTGCCGTCTATAACGGTTATTGATAAAATATCGAATCCAAACTCAGACAGTCTCCCTTCAGACCGTCTGAACCCATTATTACAAGGTAAGTCATGAAAAAATCTACACAATATGGCAAAGGCTTGGCCGGTTTCTTTTTCGGCCTGATACTGGCAACAGGTATTATTGCCGGTATTTTGTTCTTCTTGAACCAAGGCAACCAAAACGTTTTCAAAGAGCTGACTCAGTCTAAACAAAGCGAAGAACCTGAAATCCTGAAACCTCAAGACAACGCAGAGAAACGCCCGGCTACCGACACTTCATCTACCCAAGCAGATGAAGAAAAAGCCAAAGCAGAAAAAGAAGCTGCTGAAAAAAAAGCGGCAGAGAAAGAAGTCAAAGCTAAAGAAGCTGCTGAAAAAAAAGCGGCAGAGAAAGAAGTCAAAGCTAAAGAAGAGGCTGAAAAGGCTGCCAAAGAAGCTGAAGAAAAAGCTCAAACGGAAAAAGAAGCTCAGGAAAAAGCTGAACAAGCAGAACGTGAAGCCAAAGAAAAAGCGGATAAAGCTGAAGCAGAAAAAGCCGAACGCGAAGCTAAAGAAAAAGCTGAAAAAGCCGCCGCCGACAAAGCCGAACGCGAAGCCAAAGAAAAAGCAGACAAAACTGCCACCGACAAAGCCGAACGTGAAGCCAAAGAAAAATCTGCAAAAGCGGAAGCAGAAAAAGAAGCCTCCAAGAAAAAACTGGCCGAGAAAAAAGCCGAATTAGAAAAAAAACGCGCAGAAAAAGCCAAAGCTGAAAAAGAAGCTGCTGATAAAACTGCAAAAGACAAAAAAGCGGCCGACCAACTTACCGACAAACAAAAAGAGCGTGCCGAGCGCAAATTGGCCGAGAAAAAAGCAGTCGAAACCAAAAAACAAAACAAGCCGACACCTGAGCAAATCCTCAACAGCGGCAGCATCGAAAAAGCACGTAAAGCAGCAAGTGCCTCTGCAACAAAAGAAAGCAGCAACGCTGCAAGTAAACAGTCAGCAGAAAAAGCCGAAATAGCTGCCAACAGCGGTAAAAAAGCCTTCCTGCAACTTGGTTCATATGCAGACCGCTCCAGCGCAGACTCACAACGTGCCAAACTGGCTATTTTAGGTGTTTCTTCCAAAGTGGTTGAATCGCAAAACGGCGACAAAACTATTTACCGAGTTCAAAGTAACACCATGCCGCAGGAAGCCGCTGTAAAACTGCAAAAAAACCTGCAAGGCCATAATATCAACAGCTTGATTCGTTCTACCAAATAATGGAATCACTGATGAAGCAGCGTATAAAACAAACCATTGCCGCACTCAGCCTGAGCCTGCTCAACCTGAGTGCGCAGGCTGCTACCGAAGGCGTGGACTATACCGTTCTTAGTCACCCTATCCCGCAGCAGCGAGCCGGAAAAATTGAAGTGCTAGAATTTTTCGGCTACTTCTGCGTCCATTGTTACCATCTCGATCCAGTTTTGTTGCAACACAGCAAAACCTTTGCCAAAGATGTTTCCTTACGGACAGAACACGTTGTTTGGATGCCTGAAATGTTGGGTTTGGCCAAGGTGGCCGCAGCCGTCAATCTTTCAGGTTTGAAATATCAAGCCAATCCAGTCATCTTCAAAGCAGTTTACGAACAAAAAATCAACCTGGCCGATACCAATGTATTCCGATCATGGGTGGGCAAACAAACAGGTTTTGACAGTAAAAGACTGCTTCAAGCCTACAACAGTCCTGCTGCCACATCGGCTGCTGCAAAAATGCAGCAATTGACGGAAACTTATCGAATTGAAAACACACCAACTGTCATCGTCGGTGGTAAATACAAAGTCAATTTCAACAGTACCGACTGGAAAGCCGGTATGAAAACCATAGACGAGCTCATCGTCAAAGTCCGCCGCGAACAATCCTCAAAACCACTTTAACTATTCAACAAAAGAAAGACGGCCTCAAGGCCGTCTGAAAACTTATGGACATTCTGATTTTATTTAAAGCACTAATTCTCGGTATTATCGAAGGTTTAACCGAGTTTCTCCCTATTTCCAGTACCGGTCACTTGATTGTATTCGGTGACTTAATGAACTTTCAAAGCAACGGAAAAGTATTTGAAATTGCTATCCAACTTGGTGCTGTATTAGCCGTTGTATTCGAATACCGCCAACGATTTACCCATATCATAAAAGGACTGGGTAAAGAACGAACAGCCAATCGCTTTGTACTGAATTTATTTATTGCCTTCATACCAGCTGCGGTTGTAGGTCTCTTGTTCAGTAAACAAATTAAATTACATCTTTTCAACCCAATTACTGTTGCTACCATGCTGGTACTGGGTGGTTTCTTCATTTTATGGGTTGAAAAACGTCAAACAACAGCAAAACCTAAAGTCAATCATGTAGATGATATGCGCCCTATCGACGCATTTGTTGTAGGATGCGCCCAAATTTGTGCCCTTATCCCTGGTACATCACGCTCAGGCAGTACCATCATGGGCGGCATGCTATGGGGGCTGGAACGTAAAACAGCTACTGAATTCTCATTCTTCCTTGCTGTACCGATGATGATTGCGGCAACAGGTTACGATATCTTAAAAAACTACAAACTCTTTACCTTGCAAGATGTCGGGCAAATTGCCATCGGTTTTATCGCGGCATTTATTGCCGGTTTATTGGCAGTAAAAGCTTTACTGAAATTTGTCTCCAGTAAAAACTATGTACCTTTTGCCTACTACCGCATCGTATTTGGTGGTCTGATTCTCCTTACTTGGATGCTGGGCTGGGTCAGCTGGAGCGAATAATCCATCTTCATTCACCAAAGGACGTGCCTGAACACGTCCTTTTCTTTATTTTCTCCCTTTAGATCAGGTTTCTACCCCGTAAAAGGCT
>NZ_JAPWBB010000024.1:0-17217 GCF_041433235.1 Neisseria sp. 27098_8_112
TCAGATAAACCTGAAACAGTACCAAACGTTGAAGCAGGCAAAGACAGCACCACTATTCCACAAGACAAAGTGAAAGATGGTTCTGAAGTTTCTGCGAAAGCGAAAGACCCAGCAGGTAATGAAAGTGCTGCAACTACAGTAACTGCAGGTAATGATAAACCGTCAGCACCAACTGTTACAGCTTCAACTGAAGATGGTTCTGTAACTGTGGCTGTACCTGATGATGCTAAGCAGGGAGATGTATTGAATGTAGCAGTTCAAGGTAATGATGATCCAGCACAAAAAACTGTAACTTTAACTAAACAGACTGATGGCAGCTGGACTTCAAACAATCCGGATGTTGTACCAAATATTGAGGTAGGTAAAAACAGTACCACTATTCCACAAGATAAAGTGAAAGATGGTTCTGATGTTGCGGCAATTGTTGTACGTAACAATATGCCTAGTGATAATGCTACTGCGCAAGCAGGTGCAGACAAAGTAGTTACATCACCAACATTAACTTCAAATGATGATGGTTCTGTGGTTGTTAATGTGCCTGCTGATGCTGCTGCAAATGATACCGTTGAAGTAACTGTGACACCTGAATCCATCACTGGTAATGCTACACCAGTAACTGTAGTCTTGACTAAACAAGCCGATGGTAGCTGGACTTCAAGCAATGAATCGGTAGTGCCAAATGTGAAAGCAGGTGAAAGCAATACAACAATTGACAACAATAGTGTTGAAGATTTATCAAAAGTATCTGCGGTAACTAAAACACCAACTGGTTTAGAAAGTGAGAAAACAGAAGTTCAAGCATTGCTTGATCCTCCAGCACTTGAAGCGGCTACAGATAGCGGAGATGTGATTATTGAATTACCTGCTAATGCTGATATTGGTGATGCAGTTGCAGTGTACTTTACTCAGCCAAGTGGAACCAAGTATGTGAGCATGGTACAAAAACAGGCTGATGGTACTTGGGCTGGTGTGGAAGAGGGAGTATTTAATATTTCCAATAATAAAGCCACTATCTCAGGCAGCAATATCCAAGATAATACTGAAGTTTCTGTACAGCATGTGTATAAAACAGCTACTGATGAGATTGGTGCTGAATACAATGATGATGGTTCTGCAAAAGCAATTACAGATTTAACGAAAGCAAGTAAATTGGTATCGATTATCTCTGGTGAAGATAAAGTTGTTAAACTTGAACTATCATTAGCTCAAGATACCGGTGCGTCTAATAACGATAACTATACTAGAAATGGTCAAGTTAACGTGTCTGGTATTCCATCAGGTTCTGAATGGGAATACAGTACAGACGGCGGTCAAACTTGGAATTCTGGTTCTGGTAACTCGTTTACCTTACCAAACAACACCAAAGTGGGTGGTATTGCATACAGCTTACAAGCTCGTGTGAAAGGTAATGCGGCATCAACCAGCGACACCTTAAATATGACGCTTGACCAAAAAGCAGGGGAATTCCATGCGATTATTGATGAGAGTATGAATTTAATCGGAACAGCTGAGAAAAATTCAACATTGACTATCAATAACCATAGTGGCAGCTCCGATGAAAATGGTGAGTTTGAGTTTGCTACAGGTATTGTTCCAAATGCAACAGTGAAGAAAGTACCTTACACTGTAGTTGAAACAGACTTAGCGGGTAACACTATATCTAAGGACGTTGCCTACACTTACTACCGTCGTTATGGGGCTAATACCAATGACAGTTATGGTAGTGAAAATGATGTTATCTTAATTGGTACTAAAGGTGGTACTGGTGATTTAGGTGCGTTAATTAAATCTAGCCTGAATACTGGTGACGGTGATGACTCTGTCTATGCAATTGGAGTTCAATACCATAGTAATACCCTTGATACGGGTAACGGTAACGACTTCGCGAGTTTTAAAAACATTGCAGGTACCATAAATATGGGGGCTGGTAATGATATTCTTGAAGCGCGTAATACAGACAATCCGTTCTTCTATTTAGCAGGCGGCCATCCAACTATCAATATGGGAAGTGGTGATGACATCGTGAGAACACCTAGTATGATTAATACCAGAGCATCTATTGATGGTGGTGATGGTTTCGATACACTTGAGTTTGTGAACCGAGATGGTAAACCGATTACAACCACTATTTCAATGATCTCTCACTTCGAGAAAATTGATATTACCGGTACGTTAAACAACTCGGTTACTATCAGTGCAAGCGATGTTGAGAAAAACCACAGCGCTACAGCAACTGTTGATGCTAGTGGTAAATCTCACAACAACGTATTAATTGTTGATGGTGATGCAGGCGATAAAGTGACTTTAAGTGGTATTAGCAAAGCTGCAAACTCACAAGTTACTTATGAAGGCAATACTTATAATGTTTACAACACCGGTTCTAATGAACTTTGGGTTGATTCAGATATTACCGTTGCTTAATTTGTAACATCTATTAGAAAAACGCACCTTCGGGTGCGTTTTTTATCTGATTTACACATTGATGCCGTCTGAAAACCTTGTATTTTGCACTTTATTTAACTAATTTGATTTATAATTTCTAAAGTGAAAAAGTCTTATTTTCTGCACTAAAAAAGAGAAATTTGTTTATGAAAAATCCCCATCAGAAGTTTATTGCATTGCTACTGTATGGCATTTTGCAATCACCTTCAGCTTTCGCAGTGGAATTGGTCGATATACTTCGTTATTCGCTGCAAAACGACCCGACATTACAGGAAGCTAATGCCAATACAGAGGGTGCCTACAATGACATGAAAGCATCAAAGGCCGGGCATTACCCGACGTTTTCTTTAACAGGGCAAAATGTTTTGGCTCAGCGGCATACTTCAGACAATTCCAAAATGCGCGATGATCTAGGGATTAAATCGCGCTTGAATTTGTATGCTTGGGGCGGTATTCAGGCTGCTGTCGAACGCGACAAGCATAAAATGGAGTATTACCAATACAAATATTATGAGACCCGAGAGGAGTTAGCCAATACAATCAGTACGCTTTATCTGACTGCGTTACGTGCGAAAGAGTCAATAGAGATTGCTAAGAGAAACATCAAACGCCATGAAAAATTTTTGGCTGACTTACGTATTATTAGTAAATATGATCCAGGTCGCCGTTCGGAAAAGACTCAAGCAGAATCTCGCTATTTGCAGACTTTGTCGAATGAAGCTAATTTACAAAAAACTTTATCAGTGGCTTTGAGCAAGCTGAATAAATACAGTGCTAAGAAATTAACTGAGAAAGATATTGTCGATCCATTTGGTAAACAGAATGCGGACCAGTTGATTGCTTCTTTTGATAATGCGCAGGCGAAAGAACATCCAAGCGTGAAAGCGCAGGAGTCAGAATACAACAGCGCATTATCTGATATTAAGGTAAACAAGGCCTCAAGATACCCCTCTATTAATTTAGAAGGTAGTGCGACGCATCGCGATAGAAGCATTGCTGTAACAATGAGTTGGGATTTTTATAACAAATCTTCTGATTATTCTGTCAAAAAAAGCCATGCGGTAGCACTGTCGGCAAAATCGCGTTCAGATGAATTGCTACGGGATATTCAAGAACGTGCGGAAACGGCAAAAGTGGATATGAAACAGAACGAACGCCGTGCCAAAATTGCGAAACTGTTGATTGCAACACAATCAAAAGTGGCAAAAGACTATGAGCAGCAGTTTTATATTGCAAATCGAACATTGTTGGATGTCTTGGATTCGTATGCGGAACTGGCATCAACTGAAACCAACTATGTCGAGGCGCAAAACGACTACCGAGATGCAGCGGTTGCGTATCTGCTTGCCAAAGCCAGCTTGGCCAAGTGGGCTAAAGTGCCGGATTTTAATGCAAACGGCCATTTTTGATTTGTCGTTATTTTGTAGATAGATTTTATGAATTCAATTATTAAACATTTAGCCATTGCAACAAAATTGCTTAATCAACCTGTTGCAGAAGAGGCTCTTGCAGCAAACATTGCTAGAGAACGAAATTTAAATGCCAATATCCAATCGCTGAGTGAAGTTTTACGCAGTTATGGGTTTGAAAACCATATTTCCCGTCGCAAACTGATTGAGATCCCTTCACTTGCGATGCCTGTAGTCATTATTCTCCATAATGATGAAGCTGCAGTTGTCAGTGAGGTAAAAGGGCGAGGAGAAGAGCGTGTTTACGTCATCCGTTCTGGGGATGCGCCGGCGCATGAAGTCAGCCATAAAGAGCTTGAAACTCAATATTTGGGGTTTTGTTGGTTCATTAAACCCAAGTTGACTGCAGACCACCGCTCTGAGTTGCCAGAGTACCATTTGCCTAAAGCATGGTTTTGGAAAGTGATTGGACGGTTTAAAAAGTATTATTACCAAGTAATCTTAGCATCGTTCCTTATCAATATTTTGGCATTAGTCAGTTCGCTGTATGTCATGAATGTATATGACCGTGTAATTCCAAATCAGGCTTACTCTACTTTGTGGGTACTGAGTATTGGCGTATTTTTGGCGATTGTCTTCGAGTTTATCGGTAAAATGATACGTTCGCGTCTGACAGATATTGCGGGTAAAAAGGCAGATTTAATTATTAGTTCTGCGTTGTTCAGACGTGTGATGGCTTTACGTCTGATTGAGCGTCCGATTTCATCCGGTTCATATGCCAACAATTTGCGGGATTTTGAAGCTGTACGTGAATTTATGACTAGTGCTAGTTTGTTGGTTTTGGTTGATGCGCCGTTTTTGTTACTTTTCTTGTTTGTAATATTCATTATTGGTGGAAAACTTGTAATCGTACCAATCATTACCTGTATTTTGGTAATTGTAGTTTCTTTTGCGGTTCAGCCTATGTTGGCTAAACGCATTAATGAAAGTATGAAAGAAAGCTCACAACGTCAAGGTTTGGCTGTTGAGGCCGTAGAAGGTATCGAAACACTTAAAGTCAACAATGCGACTAACTGGGCACAGCAGCGTTGGGATAAGTTGAATGCGGTGACGGCAGCCAGCTCAATGAAAGTTAAAGAAATCAACGAATTTGTATCCAACTTTACCGTAGGTCTGCAGCAGCTTAATACCGTGGGTTTGGTTGTTTTAGGTACTTATTTGATTCATGACAGCGTAGTTGAGGCACGTATTACGATGGGTGCGGTGATTGCATCAGTCATCCTTTCAGGTCGTGCACTCTCTTCATTAGGCAAAATTGCCGGATTGGCTATACGCTTCCAGCAGGCAAAAAATGCTCTTCATGGTATCAACGCGATTGTGGAAAGACCGATTGAGCGTGATCCTGAGCGCGCCTATGTAACACTTGATCAAGTTCAGGGACAGCTTACTTTTGACAATGTTGTATTCAAATACAATGAAGACACACAACCTGCTATCTCCAATCTTAATCTGATCATCCGCCCTGGTGAGAAAGTTGCCATTTTAGGACGGATTGGCAGCGGTAAAAGTACTTTATTAAAGTTGGCCAATGGCCTGTATGATCCGACAGGCGGCAATATTTTGCTGGATAATGTGGACATCCGCCAAATTGATCCGAATTTTCTGCGTGATAAAGTTGCTTTGCTGAATCAATCTCCAAGATTATTCCTCGGTACATTGAGAGAGAACTTGGATCTGGGGCGTATGAATGGGTATTCAACTGATCAGGAATTGCTGGGGGCATTGCATAATTTCCATTTGGATCAGCTTGTTCGTAATCATCCTAAAGGTTTGGATATGCCTTTGGGTGAAGATGGCTTAGGGCTCTCAGGTGGACAAAAACAAATTGTATCGCTGGTACGTTTGACGCTCTCTCACCCTCGTGTAGTGTTGCTGGATGAACCGACAACCGGTTTGGATGAGCAGACAGAACGTCAAGCCTTGGGTGTCTTGGCTCAATGGGCGCATGATAAAACCGTTGTTGTTGTTACGCATCGCTTGCAGGTTCTTCCTATGGTTAATCGTGTTGTGGTGGTTGACAACGGCCGTGTCATTATCGACGGACCCCGCGATGCGGTGATTGCTAAATTACGTGAGAATGAAGAACGCCAAGCCCAAGCAGTACAGGCACAAGCTCAAAAAGCGGCACAAGTTGCAGTTGAAAAAAAAGAAGGAAAAGGGAATTAATATGTCAAATCAGCAATCGGAACATATTGATCAAGAAGATTTAAAGCTGATTAATGATTTAAGTGCAGCTTTACAGTCTGAAAAACATACGGGCTATTTTGCAGTTATCAGTTTGTTTCTATCTTTTGTCATTGTCTTCATTGTATGGGCTTATTTCAGTCCGCTTGAAGAAGTGGCACAAGGACAGGGAAGGATTATTCCGAGTAGCCGTGAACAGATTGTGCAGAGCTTAGATCCAGGAACGATTCAAGAAATGTTGGTTAAAGAGGGCGATACTGTCGAAAAAGGCCAGGTTCTCTTGAAATTGGATGATACTCGAAGTTCGGCTATTTTGCGTGAGAGTCAGGCAAAAGTAGAAAATTTGGAAGCAATGGCTGCTCGTTTGAAAGCTGAAGCCTACAATAGCAAATTGATTTTTCCGGAAGGCATTTCTTCTGAGTTGAAAAAACGTGAAGAAGCTGCCTATATTTCTCGCCGTAAGGCAATGGAAGAGCAAGTTTCCGGTTTGCGGCAAAGTAAGGCAGCGTTGGATAAGCAGATCTCGATTGTTAGCCCAATGGTTCAAAGAGGTGTTATGTCTCAGGTTGAGCTATTGCGTATGCAACGTGATTCACAAGATTTAGCTGTACAAATTACTGAGCGCCAAAACCGTTACACGACAGATGCAAGTAACGAATTGGTTAAAACCGAAGCTGAACTTGCACAAGCTAAGGAAAATATGGCCATGCGTGCAGACCCGGTTGATCGTTCACAAATTCGTGCACCGATGAAAGGTATTGTGAAAAATATCCGTATTAATACTATTGGTGGTGTGGTCAATGCCGGACAGGATATTTTGGAAATTGTACCGATTGAGGATAATCTTTTGGTTGAAGCCTATATCCGACCGAATGATGTAGCCTTTATCCGTCCAGGATTGCCTGCTGTAGTGAAATTAACAGCTTACGATTATGCTATTTATGGTGGCCTGGAAGGTAAAGTTATTTTGATCAGTCCGGATACATTGAGTGATGAGAAACGCAATACCGGTGATTTGAAACTGAATATGAATAATGTATATTACCGCATTTTGGTTCAAACTTCTGGCAGCAAGCTATTGGATAAGAACGGAAAAGAAATGCCAATTATTCCAGGTATGGTGGCAACAGTTGACGTGAAAACTGGTGAGAAAACTGTGTTCCAATACTTGATCAAACCGATTACTAGAATGAAGCAGGCATTGCGAGAACGCTAGAAGAAAAAGCAGTATGCTATGCATACTGCTTTTTTATTGGGTAAAAGGATATCAATAGGTTTAAAACCTTACCTGCGTCTGCAACTGCCTCCGATAAACTAATACGGCAGCAGTCAGTGTGGCAAAAGAGAATGCTGACAGTAGAAGCAGGTAACGGCCGATTCCGTCCAGTCCGCTGCGGTTGAGCAGCAGTTCTTGAAAAGCCTTCAAGCCCCATGCCATCGGGGAAATCCAAGTGAGTTGCTGCATGGTTTCGGGCATGACGTGGGCGGGGACCATAATGCCGCCGATTGCCGCCATCAGGATGATGCCGCCGCCGCCGAGCACAACGGCGTGTTCAGTAGATTTGGCGCAGACGCTGATTAGAAGCGCGTAGCCGAGTGCGGCGGCGCTGACGGCGGCGGACAGCAGCGCGTAGGGAACAAGGCTGCCGTTGAGTATGAGGGCGGGCACGCCGATTTCGGGCAGCAGGTAGCGGCCGAGCAACAGCATTCCGACAAACTGAAGCTGGTTAATCAGAAAATAGGGGATGAGTTTGGCGGCAATCAGGCCGGACGCGGAGGCGCGGGCGAGGCGCAGGCGGGTGATAGTGTTGGTCTGGCGTTCCAGCGCCATGACGTTCGACAGCGGTATCATTATGAAAAACATACCGAAAATCAGCCATGCGGGAACGCTATGCTGTACAGCGTTGGGTTTTTCAACCTTGCCGCTGCCTGCGCTCAGGTAGTGTTCTTCCAGCATTTTTTTATCTAAAAAGGTTTGCACGGCGGCGAATTGCTCGTCGTTTTTTTCATCGACTTTTTTCTGGATGTCTTTGCGGATAGAGCGGGGCAGTTTTTTATTGTTGATTTTGATGCCTTCGTTGTTGTCGAAATAAGCGTCCAGCCGCGTTTGGGTGTAGTGCTGCTGCAAAACGCCTTTGACCGCCGCCAGCCATGAGGGCTCGGTATCGGGCGGTACATAGATTTGCAAGGCTTTGTCGTCGGCAATTTTGCCGGAGGCGTGGTTCGGGTTGTGCAGCACCAGTTGGAAACGTTTGTCGTGCAGGCCGTTTTGCGCGTCGGTCAGTTTTTCAGACGGCATCAGTGTGACATGGATTTGCTCTTTTTCCAGCGTGGCGGCCAGCGCGGTATTGATACTGTCGTTTGCTATGCCAACCAGCACGATACGGCTGTCGGTGTGCGGATCTTGGTCGCGGCTCAGCGCCAACGACATAATCAGCATGAAGGCGATGGGCATCACAAACAACACTGCCAAACCGTGCAGGTCGCGGCAGAGCAGTTTGAGTTCTTTGAGGAGGGAGGAAATCGTCATTGTGGATTTTGCTTATCTGTTGCCGGTTCGTCTTTGCGCAGGAAATCAAGGTAAAACGTTTCCAGCGAACCGTGTCCCTGCTGGAAGTAGCGGATTTGTGCGCCGCTTTGTTGCAGGGCGGCGTAAACGGCGGCGGCATCGTGCGTCGTTTCCATCATGCCGCGGCTGTCCACTTGCTTGGCACCCAAAGCGGTCAGCGTTTGAGGCGGCAGTGGCGGTTCGACGGTAAAGCGCACGACACCTGTTTGCGTGCTTAAAAGCTCGTCCAAACCGCCGTGGTACACCAGCTTGCCGTGTTGCAGCAGCGCGATTTTGTCGCAAAGCTGCTCGATTTCCGACAGATAGTGCGAGGTGTAGACCACCGTTACCCCTTGCCGCGTCAAATCTGCCACGCTGTCGAGGATAAAGCGACGCGACTGCGGGTCGATGCCTACCGTGATTTCGTCGAGGAACACCAGTTGCGGCGTGTTAATCAGGCCGATGGCAAAATTCAGACGGCGTTTAAGCCCACCCGAAAGATGCTTCGCCGCTTTGTTTTTGTGGGCGGTCAGGTCGGTCTGTTCCAATAGTGCATTCAGACGGCCTTTGTCGCGCACTTTATAAAGCGAGGCGAAAAACAGCAGGTTGTCCCACACGGAAAGCTGCGGATAAAACGCGAAATCCTGCGGCACCAAACCGATTTTCTGCCGCTCGCTACGGCTTAACAGACGCAATGGCTTGCCGTCAAACAAAATCTCGCCCTGCCGTACTTCCTGCAAGCCGGCCAAAAGCGACATCAGCGTCGTTTTCCCCGCACCGTTGTGGCCGAGCAGCCCCAAACATTCGCCGTCGGCAATGTCGAACGACACATTGTCCAGCGCGGCAGTTTCGGCTTTGGGATAATGGTGGGAGAGGGATTGGATTTGAATCATGGTTTCAGACGGCCTTTCGAGCGATATTTAAATCGCAGCACCCCATAAATAACGGCGCTGGAATTTACCGTCCTTAAATATAAAGCAGACATCGAAAGGATTGCCGTCCGAACCTTGTCTGCCGAACAGATAAAGCGTTTTATCGCTGTCGCGGTAATAGGCTTCCCATTTTTCATACACATTGCTGCCGCGTGCAGTGGCGGCAAAATCGGGCGAGAACAGTCCTTGCAGTTCGGCAGCGGGAACTGCTTGACCGTTTAGCATGATGCGTTCAAGCGCGAACACGCTTTTCGGAATGGTGTTGTCCATGCCATAGAACGGTTTGCCTTGATAGAGACGCGCCGTGAAGTTGTCTTTGCTGATACCTGAGAAATCACTGCGTTTAGGGTGGATGCGGCGGGCAACGATGTGTACCTTTTGTCCGCTACCGGACAAAGTCAGCGTATCGTCGCGACCGGATTGTTCGCGCAGGCGAACGAAGCTTTTATCGGCGGCAGGAAATATCAGACGGCTGTAATGGATAAAGCCGGAATCGTCGGCGTTTGCCTGTTGTAGCTGAACAAAACAGAAGTCCGACCTGGTTTCACTGAGTTCTTCCACACATTCCAACGGCGTACCGTTGGGAATTTTTGCCAAGATTTTGGCATTCAAATCGGGTCTTTTGCGCAAGTTGGTGTGTCCGTCGGCATCATGCACCAAGGCAAAGCCGTTCGGCGGCGCAGCATGGGTTAGGGCGGAACACAATAATAAGAGTGTGGCTAAGTAACGCATTTTTATCTTTTCTTTTAGTTTTCAGACGACCTAATTTCAAAACGGTGCGCGGCGGATTGAGTTATACCGCATGATTCCCCATTATTTCAATAATCCCCGCCATAAGGCTTCTTCATCGTCCGCAATCTTGCGCAAAAATGCGGCGATTTCGCGGCAGCCGTTTTCGGACGGCTTTTTGCACTGTTTCACGCACATCGCTGCAAACTGCCGCCATTGGTCGCCGATAGCGGTCATTTGTTCTGAGGCCGTCTGAAACGCGGGGTTGTCGCAGATACGGGCGGCCTGTTCGAGGAAATAGGCGTAGATGTAGCGGAAACCTGCGCCGCCGGTGCCGATTTCTTCCTGCATCCGCACGAGATGGCCGAGGAACAGCTTTTGGTATTTTGCATTTCGTTTAGTGGGCAGGGCTTCGATGTTTTTTGCCAACGTGCGGATGCCTTTTACGCCGATGAAAAAGACCGGTGTGAGCATATGTTTGGCGTTTTTGCGTATGGCTTTGCGGATAATGGCAGGCAAGTCTGCCATGATTTTTTCAGACGGCCTGTTGTCTTCCAAAGTGTACATCATGCCTTTTGCCGCCAATACACCTTTGGCGAAGCGCGCCCGTTGCAAATCTTCAGCGGCGCAGCGTTGCACGGTTTCAAATACGGGGTCGCTGATGAGGTAGTCGTTGCCGTCTTTTCCGTACACTAAAAGATTGTGTGCGTTGAAATGGAAGCGCATTTGCGGCGGGAAGTAGGGCAGCCAAAAGACGGAGGTTTGCAAACCGGCCAGTTTGCCTGAAGATAGAGCTGCATCCAATGCGGCTTGTCCGCTTTGTGCGTCGGAAAATTTGCGCACGGATAATTTCAGCCCCAATGCTTTGCAGGTGTTTTTGATGATGCTGCGCGGCGCGGTACGGTAAGAAATCAGCGGCATGCCGTTTAATTTGATCAGCGGCATCCAGACAAATGTCAGCGCGTGGGCAATGCCGAAAATCATGGCTTCGTCTAAATTGTGGCCATGGTATTTGAGCAGGGTGGACATCACACCGCTTTCGCAATGGGCGGTATGTTGGTGTGGAAATTCTTGTGTGGTCATAAAGTTATTGGTTTTCATGCAATGTTTTCAGACGGCTTGAAGCGGTCGGAATGGTTTGTTGTTTTGGAAATCAGCGGGTTTCTTTGGCCGCTTCCTGCTCGGCTTTGTGGCGGCGCAGAAATTCGATGGCGGCGGCTTTTTCGGCTTCGTTGCCGTATTTGGCATCACGTTGGGCGCGACGCAGTTCGGCGCGTTCTTTGGCTTCTTCGATTTGGCGCGCTTTGAAGTCTTCGCGGTTGTCGGAGGAGATGAGTTTGTCCTGTTGTGATTGCGCTTTGGCCATGGCTTTGGCAATCAAATCCATAGGGTTGAATGCGGCGCTTGTTGCGGCTGTTTGGGTTTGTGCCTGTGCGGCCTGTTTGGCTTTGACGGCGGCTTCGCGTTGCGCCAGCAGGACTTTACGTTCGGCATCGTCGCGCTGTTTGCGCGCGGTATGGCGTTCAAAACGGCTTTGTGCGTGTTCGGCGGCAGCAAAGCGCGGTTCGGCAGAGGTGCTGAAACGGCGTGCGGACGGCAGGAAGGGCTGCGATACGGGAACCATGTCGATGCAGTCGACGGGGCAGGAGGTAACGCACAAGCCGCAGCCGGTGCATTCGTCGCTGATGACGGTGTGCATCAGTTTGGACGCGCCCATAATGGCATCAACAGGGCAGGCGCGGATGCAGGCGGTACAGCCGATGCAGACGGCTTCGTCAATCAGGGCTACGGCTTTGATTTGTGTTTTTGCCGGAGCGAGGTAGGGTTTGCCCAATAGGTCGGCAATGTCTTTCATGATGGTTTCCCCACCCGGCGCGCACAGGTTTACCGGTGCTTCTCCTGCCGACAGGGCGCGCGCATAGGGTAGGCAGCCTTCATAGCCGCATTCACGACATTGGGTTTGCGGCAACAGGCGGCTGATGCTTTGGATGGGAATGGTCATCATGGATAGTCAAAATCGAAAAGGCGCATTATATCAGATTGTTGCGTTTGTTTTGGCGAAACCCGCTTTGCTTATTTTAGCGGAACTCTCCACGCTCGTTTTGACGAAACTCGCTACGCTTGTTTTCAGACGGTCTGAGTCGGGTTTGCGTTATAATTTTGAAATAAATTTATTCGGGTAATTTAGGAATGACGGCTACACTTTGCCCTTGTCAGTCGGGGCGTGTTTATACGGAATGTTGCGCACCGTTTCATGCGCATGAGGCGGCGGCCTCGACGGCGGAAGAGTTGATGCGTTCGCGTTATAGCGCGTATGTTTTACAGAAAATCGACTATATCGTGGACACGACCGTCCCTGCGCAGCAGAATTTGTTGGACAAGCAGGATTTGGCGGTATGGAGTAGGCAGACGCAGTGGTCGGGATTGAAGGTTATCCGTCATGTGCCGTTTGGCAAGCTGCATGCTTTGGTCGAGTTTGAGGCGTATTTTGAAGAGAACGGGCAAACTGAGTGCCATCATGAATTGTCGGCGTTTGTGAAAATAGACGGGCGTTGGTACTTTATTGATCCGACCGTTGCTTTGCCGACGATGAAACAGCCTTGTTTGTGCGGTTCGGGCAAAAAGTTTAAGGCGTGTTGCGGACAATTTTTCAAATAGTAATGTAAACAGGCCGTCTGAACGTTCAGACGGCCTGAGCTGTTTTTGCAGATAAAAAAAACCATTCATACTAAGGGAGAAGTATGAATGGCCAATACATTGCGGGAAAACGTCTTACTTGCTGCACCGCCCAAAAGGGATGAAAGAGCGGTGTTGTGTCAGCGATTAGTATTCTACCGTTTTTAGTATTAAATGCTGTTAAGAAGTGAAATAATTTCAATAAGTTGCGAGATAATCGTGATTTTTTGAAGATAAACGGTATTTTTACTGATTTTCTCGAATCCATTTCACCCATTGTTGAAACAGCTCGGGTTGCAATGCGGCGATGACGGAACGCTTGAATACATGTTCGCCGCTCCAAAAATCGTCGCCTTCCAAAGTGGTCAGGCAGCCGCCGGCTTCTTCAAAAATCAATGCGCCGGCAGCGTAGTCCCACAGCTTTTGTCCGCCGTGGATGTAAATATCGTAGCGGCCGCTGGCAAGGTAGCACCAGTCGAGCGTGCTGCTGCCCATGCTGCGGATTGTGCCGAATGGGGCAAGGGTATTCATGCGGCTGGCGAGTTTGCCCGAACGCAGGTATTTGATTTCCACGCCGGCAATGGATTCGTTGAGTTTTTTGTTTTCGGAACGCAGCGGCAGCGGCGTACCGTTGAGAAATGCGCCTTTGCCGCGTTCGGCGTAGAAACATTCGCCGCTGACCGGATTGTAAATCACGCCCAATTCGGCGTGGCCGTTTTTAACCAGCGCGACGGATACGGCAAAATGCGGCAAACCGTTGACGAAGTTGTTTGTGCCATCGATAGGGTCGACAATCCACAGGCCGTCTGAATGTTCGTTCCACAAACGGGTTTGCTCCTGAACGCTCATCTCCTCGCCCAACATCGGACAATCCTCCAATAAGGGCAGGGCGGCGGCAAAAGCGGTTTGTGCGGCCAAATCTGCTTCACTCAAAACCGAGCCGTCTTCTTTACGTCGTGACGGCGTGTTCAGAAAACGCGGCATGACTTCGGTTTGGGCGATGTGGCGGACGACTTTCTGTAAACGGTATAGCACGGCGTATCCTTGTTTTTTGCAGTTTTGCGTGACAGTGGATTAAAATTCAGGAAGGTTTAAATTATAGTGGATGAAATCGAAATCAGGCAGGAGTATGTCGCCGTGTTTCAACTTCATTCATGAAATTTTAAATTTAAATTATATACATTAAATTATATACATGAATAAAGCAGGAAACCATGCCCCGATTTTATGTTGATTTTGCCTTAATTCCCGACAGCGTGGTCGAATTGCCCGATAATGTGGTGCGCCATCTGAATGTATTGCGCGTGAAAAACACGGAAGAAATAGTGTTGTTTAACGGCAATGGCAAGGCATATCCGGCTTTGCCAGAAGTTTTGGAAAAACGCCGTGCCAGCGTGCGGATTTTGCGTGAAAAGGCAACGGACAACGAATCGCCGCTGAACATTACATTGGTACAGGCGGTATCCGCCGCCGAGCGCATGGATTTCACTTTGCAGAAAAGCGTGGAATTGGGCGTGGCAGAAATTCGCCCGGTCATCAGCGAACGCTGTGTCGTCCGCTTGAGCGGCGAACGCGCTGAAAAGCGGGTGGCGCGTTGGCAGGAAATTGTTGTTTCGGCGTGTGAACAAAGCGGCCGCAATATTGTGCCGAAGGTTTTGCCGCTGACGACTTATGCACAGGCATTACAACAGTTACCGCAGGAAACGACCAAACTGTTAATGAGTTTGAACCGCGCACAAAAGCTGAGCGATGTTCAGCCGCAGTCCGGTAAGGTCGTGTTTATGGTCGGCCCGGAAGGCGGCTGGACGGAGAAGGAAGAGCAGCAGGCATTTGATGCCGGTTTTCAATCCGTTACGCTCGGGAAACGGGTGTTACGTACCGAAACCGCCTCACTTGCGGCCATTGCCGCCATGCAGACGCTTTGGGGCGATTTTGCATAAAGTTCAGGCTGTCTGAAAACGAGCGTAGCGAGTTTCGCTAAAACGAGTGTAACAAGTTTCGCTCAAACAAGCTGTTGCTTCATGATATAAAAATGGGAGTTTAAAAAATGTCTTACACCTTTACGCTGGCCGAGCACGAGCTGGAAGCTGAATTGAAAAAGTTAATCGTGCAAGAGGCCGATAAGGCCGACGATGTGGATATGGATGATTTCACCGACGATGCACTTTTGTTTGGCGATGACAGTCCGGTCGGTTTGGATTCGCTTGATGCGCTGCAAATCAGCGTTGCCTTGCAACAGTATTTCCAAGTGCGCCTGCAGGGCGACCGGATGGTGCGCAAACATATGATGTGCGTACGCGATTTGGCGGCGTTTATCCGTGCGGAGCATGGCGCGTGAGTTGGGTTTGCGGTACGGCGGCTACTTCTGCCTTGAATCCGCAAATGGATTTCAGACGGCCTGATGCGGTGTCTTATACGTTTTTAAACCAACCGCAGCAGGCTGCTTATTTTCGTGCATTTGCCGGCGACAGTTTGGGGCGGAAGGAATTTGCGGATATTGCCGAACAACATTTGCGCCGAGCCGCTGAAAATGCAGGCTGGCCGTCTGAAAGTTGGCATGATGCGCCGGTTTTTATCGGTTCTAGTTCCTACTCCATTTCCGAATATGAAAACCGCCATTTTGCAGGCAATAGGGCGGTAGAAGAACATAATCTGCTTTATCTCGCCGAAGATTTGCGCCGGCGTAGCGGCAATCGGCAGATTTTCAGTTTCGCTACTGCCTGCACTTCATCCGCCCATGCGCTCATTCAGGCGGATAACTGCTTGCGCGGCGAGGCGGAGCGTGCCTTTGTGCTTGGGATTGAAAACCTCAACCGACTGACTTTGCTGCATTTTCACAGCTTGGGTTTGCTGACCGAACAGTATCAGCCTTTTGGCGGAAACGGTTTGATTTTAGGCGAAGGTGTTGCCGCACTTGCCTTATCTTCTGCTGCTCCTGAATCTTCTTCAGGCCGTCTGAAACTTATCGGACACGCCGCCAATACGGGTAATGACCTGATTCAAAGCGATGGCCAAGCGCAGGAGCAAGTGATGCGACGCGCTTTGGATGTTGCAGGCATCGCTCCTGAAAACATTGCAGCCGTTAAAACACACGGCATCGGCACGGCTGACAGCGATGCCGCCGAATTGGCCGCACTGGAAAATATATTCGGTACACTGCCGCCCTTGATGGCGTTCAAACCGCAAATCGGACACACGCTTGGTGCAACGGCAGCCCTTGAAACAGCCTTGCTTTTATCCGCTCTAAAACAAGGCGGAAGCAACGATTATCAGGGGCGGGAAATTCGTTTTTCCGAGTGCGCGGCTTCACAAAAAGGCGGCTTTTTCTGTTTGGCCAATCAGTTTGGTTTTGGTGGCAGCAACACATCTTTGGTATGGCAATGGCAACCGTAAATTCTAATATCCGTATTACTGCCGCCGTGCGTTTTGATACTGACACCGGTACCGGCGGTAAAATCCTCAAACAAACCTTAAAGCAGCAAAGCGGTATAGATACCCGCCGCCTCAGCCGCTTGAGTTTGATTGCCGCGCTTGGTGCAGGGCAACTGAAAGAGCAATGCGAAATTCGTTCTGATTGCGCTGTTTTTCTCGGTACGCCGTTTTCTTCGCCATCCGTGTTTGAAAAAATGGCGGATAATGTATTGAACCATCACGCCGCGATGCCGTTTGACTTTATTGCCAACCTGCACAACGCTCCCGTTTTTCACACCGCGCAAGCGTTAGGAACGCATGGTGCAACTTTGGTCGTTACTGCCGATAACAATGTAGATACCTGCTTTCATCCATTATCTCTGGCGATGCAGTCTTTGCAAAATGGCGGACAAGCTGCGGTTGGTTGGGCATATGAACATCAAGCAGTCCGTGCCGATACCCATGAAGGCAGTATCTGGATTTTGCTTGAAAACGGTGCAGAGCAGGGTGTTCCCGTTGTGTTGAATGATGAAGGTACTCAGACTGATAGGCCGTCTGAAAAGCCGCAATATTATTGGCAAAATATCGCCGATTGGCTAGAAGCAGTAATGGCGCACGAGGGTAGGGATGTGAAGAAATATACTTTGGCGTGATGGGGAAAATGATTTTAGAGAATGAGTTTGTTTGTTGAAGTAAATAGGTTTTAAGCCATTAAAAAGGCCGTCTGAAAATATTTTCAGACGGCCTTTTGTATAAAAAGAGACCTTTGCAAAATTCCCCAAAATCCCCTAAATTCCCACCAAGACATTTAGGGGATTTTCCATGA
>NZ_JAPWBB010000025.1:0-15805 GCF_041433235.1 Neisseria sp. 27098_8_112
GGGAATTTGAGTAGAATCAGTGGATATTTGAAATAAAAACAGCCGAAAACCTGTGTTTAGGTTTCAGCTGTTGGAAGGAAAGGAATTTTGCAAAGGTCTCAGGTTATGGCTTAAGAAAACAAATTTTCCTCTTGTTTTAGACGTATTTTGTTGGGATAACGTTGTTTTTTACAGACAGAGTAGGTATGGAAAATAATCGTTTATTTCGTAATATGTTTTTCTAAAAGGAAATTTCAGGAGAACCATAAAAGACGGCTTATTGAAGTTGGGGATCAAATGTCGTTTATATTGTTTTCAGACGGCCTTGTTGAGTGAGGTTTATAGTGTATTGGGTTTTAAAATTATAAAAAACCTGCCTGAGTGATCAGGCAGGTTTCATTTGCTTGAAAGACAGGATTAGTTTTTGTCTTGGTCAACCAGTTTGTTTTTAGCGATCCAAGGCATCATGGAACGCAGTTGCGCGCCGACTTTTTCGATTTGGTGGTCGGCAGTCAGGCGGCGGCGGGCAGTCATGCTGGCGTAGTTGACGGCACCTTCTTGGATGAACATTTTGGCGTATTCGCCGGTTTGGATGCGTTTGAGGGCATTGCGCATGGCTTCGCGGGATTTGTCGTTAATGACTTCCACACCGGTAACGTATTCGCCGTACTCCGCGTTGTTGGAAATGGAGTAGTTCATGTTGGCAATGCCACCTTCGTAAATCAGGTCAACGATGAGCTTCATTTCATGCAGGCATTCGAAGTAGGCCATTTCGGGCGCATAGCCTGCTTCGGTCAGGGTTTCGAAGCCGGTTTTGATCAGTTCGACTACACCGCCGCACAATACGGCTTGTTCGCCGAACAGGTCGGTTTCGGTTTCTTCGCGGAAGTTGGTTTCGATTACGCCGCCTTTAGTGCCGCCGTTGGCTGCTGCGTAAGACAGGGCGATGTCTTTGGCTTTGCCACTTTTATCTTGGTAAACGGCGATCAGGGAAGGTACGCCGCCGCCTTTCAGGAATTCGCTGCGTACGGTGTGGCCTGGTCCTTTAGGGGCGATCATGATAACGTCGAGGTCGGCGCGAGGGACGATTTGGTTGTAGTGTACGTTGAAACCGTGAGCGAATGCCAATACTGCGCCTTCTTTCAAGTTTGGCTCGATTTCGTTTTTGTATACGATAGGTTGGTTTTCGTCAGGCAACAGAATCATTACAACGTCGGCTGCTTTGGTTGCCTCGGCAACGGTGCGCACGTCGTGGCCGGCTGCTTCGGCTTTTTTCCAAGAGCCGCCTTGGCGCAGACCGATGACGACATTTACGCCGGAATCTTTCAGGTTTGCTGCGTGTGCGTGACCTTGTGAACCGTAACCGATGATGGCAACAGTTTTGCCTTTGATCAGAGAAAGGTCAGCGTCTTTATCGTAATAAACTTGCATTTTATTTCCTTAGTGTAAGAGGGTTCCGGACAATCCGGGTTGAGTTAAAAGTAATAGGGGCTTAGGCAGGGACTTGGTTCATCAAGACAATTTCCAATGCTTCGGTTTTTCCTTCGATGGATTTGACGAAGTTTTGGAAATGTTCGCTGGCATTGTGTTCGTCAATAGCTGCTTGGGATTTCCAGCTTTCTACGAATACGAAACGGTTGGATTTGCCGATTTCTTGGTGCAGGTCGTAGCTGATGTTGCCTTCTTCTGCACGGCTGGCTTTGACCAATTCTTTAAACTGGGCAGCCAGAGCCTCGGTGTATTCGGGTTTGACGGTAACTAATGCAACGATTTGGATGCTTGACATGTTTGTCTCCTACTGTTTTTCAGACGGCCTTTGTTGAAAGTAACAGGCCGTCTGAACGATACAGCGTTAAATTTTCAAAATACGCTCGCCGCGGCCGATGCCAGCTGCGCCTGTGCGTACGGTTTCCAAAATTTGAGCACGACCGACTGTCTCGAGGAAAGAGTCGAGTTTTTCGGTAGAGCCTGTGATTTCGATGGTATAGCTGCGGTCTGTTACATCAATAACGCTGCCGCGGTAGATTTCGGTCAATCTCAGGAATTCGTCGCGGTCTTTGCCGACGGCGCGGACTTTTACCAACATCAGTTCGCGTTCGACAAAACGGCTTTCGTTCAAGTCAACCACTTTGACAACTTCAATCAGTTTGTTGAGTTGTTTGGTGATTTGCTCGATGACGTGCTCATCGCCGTGGGTAACAATGGTCATACGGGACAAGGTTTTGTCTTCGGTTGGGGCTACGGCCAGGGAGTCGATGTTGTAATCACGTGCGGAGAACAAACCTACCACACGGCTCATCGCACCTGATTCGTTTTCCATCAGAATAGATAAGATATGTCGCATTTTTCTCTCCTTACGCTGACAATGTTTCGCGCATATGCGGCGGCAGAACCATCTCGTCCAAGCCTTTGCCGTTGCCGACCATAGGAAGTACGTTTTGTTTCTTGTCGGTCAAGAAATCGAGGAATACCAGACGGTCTTTTTGGTTTAATGCTTCCAGTAACGCGCCTTCGACATCGGATTTCTTGTCTACACGGATGCCGATATGGCCGTAGGCTTCAGCTAGTTTGACAAAATCAGGCAATGAATCGAAATAGGTTTCCGATTCACGGTTGCCGTAATAAAGTTCTTGCCATTGACGGACCATGCCGAGGTAGCCGTTGTTCAGGGTAACGACGTTAACTGGAACACGGTATTGGAAGCAGGTCGACAGCTCTTGGATGTTCATCTGAATCGAGCCTTCGCCGGTGATACAGAATACATCTTGATCAGGAGCGGCCAGTTTCGCACCGATGGCATATGGCAGGCCGACGCCCATTGTGCCCAAGCCGCCGGAATTGAGCCACTGGCGTGGACGCTCAAATGGGTAATATTGGGCGGTAAACATTTGGTGTTGACCGACGTCGGAAGTAATGATGGCAGAATTATTGGTGATTTCGGCCAGTTTTTGAATAACGTATTGCGGTTTGATGATTTCGCTTTCATTATCAAACCACAGGCAGTTGCGCGAACGCCATTCTTCAATACTTTTCCACCATTTATCCAATGAATCGGCTGCAGGTGCAGACTCTTGCTTGCCCCACAATTGAATCATTTCGGACAATACGTTTTTCACGTCGCCGACAATCGGGATATCCACTTTGACGCGTTTGGCAATGCTGGACGGGTCAACGTCGATATGAATAATCTTTTTGGCTTTTTCAAAGAATTTGGACGGTACGGAAATCACGCGGTCATCGAAGCGCGCACCGATTGCCAGTACAACGTCTGCATTTTGCATGGCGAGGTTGGCTTCGTAAGTACCGTGCATACCCAGCATGCCCAAGAATTGGCGGTCGCTGGAAGGGTATGCACCCAAGCCCATCAATGTACCGGTACAAGGAGCGCCGATCATGCGGACGAATTTGGTCATTTCTTCAGAGGCATTGCCCAAAACCACGCCGCCGCCGAAGTAAACAATAGGGCGTTTGGCGGAAGCCAGCATTTGTACGGCTTTTTTGATTTGACCGATGTGGCCTTGTACAACCGGTTGGTAAGAGCGGATGAAGATGTCTTCTTGCGGATAGCTGAATTTAGCCATTGCTTGGGTGACATCTTTAGGAACATCAACGACAACGGGACCCGGACGGCCGCTTGCGGCGATTTGGAACGCTTTTTTGATGGTGTCTGCCAACTCAGCGATATTGGTTACCAAGAAATTGTGTTTGACACAAGGGCGGGTAATGCCGACCGTATCCACTTCTTGGAATGCGTCTGTCCCGATAAGGGAGTTGCCCACTTGGCCGCTGATAACTACCAACGGAATAGAGTCGCTGTAAGCAGTGGCGATGCCGGTCAGCGCATTGGTCACGCCTGGGCCGGAAGTTACCAAGGCAACGCCGACTTTGCCGCTGACACGGGCATAAGCATCCGCCGCATGTACGGCTGCCTGCTCGTGGCGAACCAGGATGTGCTTGAATTTATTGAGTTGGAAAAGGGCATCGTAGATTTCGATAACCGCGCCGCCCGGATAGCCGAATACATACTCTACACCTTCGGCTTTGAGACTTTGCACGATGATTTGTGCGCCTGATAATTGCATATTGACCTCTTTTATATGGTTTCAAACCAATAGGAACAATCCGCCTCACCACAGCACCTGTAATGCAATTCCACCAAGCAGCGATTTAGGGTACGCGCACTGAGGGAATACGATGACAGTCAGACTATCCAAGCAATTGGGAAGAAACACAGAGTTTGTGAAAAAGAGTAGAAAAGATAACGCAAACCGACTGTTCAATCAAGATAAAATCTTTCATCTTTTAACATTTGAAACGGGAAAATAGATTGAAGGTTGATTTTAAAGAAATAAAAAAATAGTCTTATTGAGCTTGATGTGTGGAGATTGTTGACAGTTTGAGTAAGGAGAAGGTTTTTGCAAATGATGAACAGCAAAAAACCTCTTGATCGAATCAAGAGGTTTTTTAAATTTGGTGCCCAGGGTCGGACTCGAACCGACACACCTTGCGGCGGGGGATTTTGAGTCCCCTGCGTCTACCAATTTCGCCACCTGGGCTAGCGAAGAAGTCGTCATTATAGCGAGTTCTCGAATCTTGTAAAGCAGTAATTGAAAAAAAATTGGATTATTTTTATATTTGTTTGATTTGTAATGAATTAAACTTTTTGCGTTTGATGGTTATCTAAATGGGAGGCAGATTTTTAAAACAAAAAAAGCAGTATTTATCTGCAAAAAGGGCTACATTTAATGTGTTAAACGCGTTAATATGAAGATGTTTTGTTTTTATATCGGCCGGGCGGTTGTTTGGCCTCACTTAATTTGAAACGGTTTTGGAGAAAATTTATGCTTTCCGTCACACGAACTTTCTTACTCAGTGCTTTTGCATTGGCTGCTCTGGCTGCTTGTCAGCCTAAAGAGGAGGCCAAGGAGGCTTCTTCGACACCTGCCGCTTCTGCTGCGCCTGCTGCTTCCGGTGAATCTACTGCCAAAGCGCAAGCGCGTGGTACCGATATGCGCAAAGAAGATATTGGCGGTGACTTTACATTGACCGATGGCGACGGCAAACCTTTCAGCCTGAGCGATTTGAAAGGCAAAGTGGTTATCCTGTCTTTCGGTTATACCCACTGTCCTGACGTGTGCCCAACCGAGTTGCTGACTTACAGCGACACTTTAAAACAATTGGGCGACCAGGCTAAAGACGTGAAAGTAGTATTTGTCAGCATCGACCCTGAGCGCGATACGCCTGAAGTAATCGGCAAATATGCCAAACAGTTCAACCCTGATTTTATCGGCCTGACGGCTACCGGCGATCAAAGCCTGCCTGTCATCAAACAGCAATACCGTGTGGTATCGGCTAAAGTAAACCAAAAAGAAGACAGTGAAAACTATTTGGTTGACCACTCTTCAGGTGCATATTTGATTGATAAAAACGGCGAAGTGGCAATTTTCTCTCCTTATGGCAGCGAGCCGGAAACGATTGCGGCTGATGTGAAAACTTTATTGTAAAACCGTAGTTGAGGCCGTCTGAAATGGGTTATGGATTTCAGACGGCCTTCTTGCTTTTGATACGGCAAAGGAGAAGAAAAAAATGACCGACACACTTTTAACGATTGCTTTATCCAAGGGGCGAATTTTTGAGGAGACCCTGCCGCTGTTGGCCGCCGCCGGTATTGTGCCTGCGGAAGAGCCGGAAAAATCGCGCAAGCTGATTATTGGTACGAATCATGACAACATCCGTTTGGTAATTGTACGCGCAACCGATGTGCCGACTTATGTGCAATATGGTGCGGCGGATTTTGGCATTGCTGGTAAGGACGTGCTGATCGAGCATGGCGGAGATGGCCTGTATCAACCTTTGGATTTGCACATCGCCTCATGCCGCATGATGGTTGCGGTTAAAAAAGGTTTTGATTACGCCGCTGCGTCCAAACCCGGCAGCCGCTTGCGGATTGCCACCAAATATCCCGACATCGCCGCCGAACACTTTGCCGACAAGGGTGTGCATGTGGACATCATCAAACTATACGGCTCGATGGAGCTTGCACCTTTGGTCGGCCTGAGCGATGCGATTGTCGATTTGGTTTCCAGCGGCAATACATTGAAGGCCAATGGTTTGGAAGCTGTGGAACATGTGGCTGATATTTCCAGCCGCTTGGTGGTCAACAAGGCGGCGTTGAAAACCAAATATGCGTTGTTGAATCCGATTATTCAGGCATTTGAAAATGCCGCTAAGGCCGTCTGAAAAGTTTTTGGCAAAACCTGTCTGCCAACCCAGTTTGAAAGCCCTGTCATGATGCAAAGCAAACCGACACTCGATACGATTCTTTCCCATCGTTCCATCCGCAGGTTTACTTCCGAACCGATTGCCGATGAAATCCTTGATACTCTGGTGCGCGCCGGACAACAGGCTTCGACTTCCAACAACCTGCAATGCGTTTCTATCATCCGCGTATCCGACCTTGCGCTGAGGCAGGGGATACATGAAGCGGCAGGAAGCGCACCTTATATTGTCCATTGTGCGGCATTTTTACTGTTTTGTATCGATTTTTCCAAACACAAGGCGATGTTTCCCGATGCGCAAATTGATTGGGCGGAAGTAACTCTGATTGGTGCGGTCGATGCGGGCATTATGGCGCAAAACGTATTGCTTGCCGCCGAATCGCTTGGGCTGGGTGGCGTGTATATCGGCGCGTTGCGCAATAATGCACAAAAAGTATCGGATGTGTTGAACCTGCCGGATTATTGCGTGCCTTTGGTGGGGTTGTGCCTCGGTTATCCCGACCAAGATCCGCCGCTCAAACCGCGCCTGCCTAAAGAAATGGTGTATGCCGAAAACGCCTGCCCGAGCCTGAATGCCGAGGCGGTTGAAGCTTATAATCAGGCAGTAGCGGATTATTATGAGTTACGCAAGGGTAGCCCGATACCTTGGAAAGAATCGCTGACCAAAACCTTGGGCAATCCTGTGCGGCCGCATATGTTGGCGTTTTTGCAGAAAAAAGGTTTTTTGAAAAAATAATATTCAGACGGCCTATGTGTGGCTGAGGCCGTCTGAAAACAATAGGAACGAAACAAGGAAGAGAGCAAACCATGAAGAAACTCGACACCCAATCCCCTGATTTTCAAGCTGAACTCAAAGCACTGCTTGCTTTTGAAACCGCGCAAAACCCTGAAATCGACCATATTGTTGCCGACATCTGCGCCGATGTTCAAAAACGCGGCGATGCGGCGCTGATTGAATACACCAACCGCTTTGACGGCACATCCGCTCAAACCATCGACGATTTAATTCTGACACAAGACGATTTGCAGTCTGCGTTTGAGCGTTTGCCTGAAAACATTCAGACGGCCTTGAAAACGGCCGCAAGACGGGTAGAAAGCTACCATAAACACCAAAAAATGGAGTCGTGGACTTACGAAGACGAAGACGGCACGCTTTTGGGTCAACAGATTACGCCGCTTGACCGTGTCGGTATTTATGTTCCGGGCGGTAAAGCCGCTTATCCGAGTTCTGTCATCATGAACGCCATGCCTGCCCACGTTGCCGGCGTGAAAGAAATCATCATGGTCGTTCCCACTCCGAAAGGCGAGCGCAACGATATCGTGTTGGCGGCTGCTTTTGTGGCCGGTGTAACCAAAGTGTTTACGGTCGGCGGCGCGCAGGCGGTTGCGGCTTTGGCTTATGGTACGGAATCGGTGCCTCAAGTCGATAAGATTACCGGCCCGGGCAATGCTTTTGTCGCTGCGGCCAAACGACGCGTGTTCGGCGTGGTCGGTATCGATATGGTGGCAGGGCCGTCTGAAATCTTGGTGATTGCCGATGGCACGACGCCTGCCGATTGGGTGGCCATGGATTTGTTCAGTCAGGCAGAACACGATGAAATTGCACAAGCGATTTTGATCGGTACTTCTCAAGCATATTTGGACGAAGTTCAGACGGCCATGAACCGTTTGATCGAAACCATGCCGCGCCGTGCGATTATTGAAGCTTCATTGGGCAACCGCGGTGCAATGATTTTGGCTAAAGATTTGGACGAAGCCTGCGAAATCGCCAACTATATTTCTCCAGAGCACTTGGAATTGTCGGTTGAGAATCCGCAAGAGTGGGCGAAAAAAATCCGCCACGCCGGTGCGATTTTCATGGGACGCTATACCAGTGAAAGCCTGGGCGACTATTGCGCAGGTCCCAACCACGTTTTGCCGACTAGTCGCACGGCGCGTTTCTCTTCTCCTTTGGGAACATATGATTTCCAAAAACGCTCCAGTCTGATTCAGGTTTCAGAACAAGGTGCACAGAAGTTGGGTAAAACCGCCAGCGTGTTGGCGCATGGCGAAAGCTTGACCGCGCACGCCAGAGCAGCTGAGTTCCGTTTGAAAGACTGAGTGAAACGTTGAAGTCGTAAGCAATCTAAAAGGGCATCTAAACAGATGCCCTTTTTATTGTGATGAAGATTTTAGCTGAGAAGGTATCAGGCCGTCTGAAAACAGGTTTAACGGTTTTTCAGCCAGTCATTACGCATTTGTGCGGCTTCTTCAAAATAGCGGTAAAGCTCGGTTTTGTTGCCGTCTGAAAGGAGCTGTTCCAATTTGGATAATTGTTCTTTCAAATCGCTGGTCAGTTTGAGCAGAGCAGGGCTGTTGGCCATGCAGATGTCGGTCCAAACGGCAGGATGGCTGGAGGCAATGCGGGTAAAGTCGCGAAAGCCGGTGGCGGCATAGGGGAGGTAGTCTTTACCGTGCGGATGGTCAACCAAAGCGTGAACATAGGCAAAGGCGGCCAAGTGCGGCAAGTGGGAAACGGCGGCAAAAATATTGTCGTGTTCTTCGGCGCTCATGGTCGAAATTTGCGAACCAACCGCCTGCCACAGGCTTTTCAGCCGTCTCAGGCCGTCTGAAGCTTCTTGGCCGTGTAGCGTAATGATAAGGCGGCTGTTTTGAAACAAACCGCAACGCGCGGATTTTGCCCCGCTTTGATCCGAGCCAGCTATCGGGTGGGCGGCAAAACATTGCGACAGGCGGTCGGATAAGTAGGTGCGGAAGGCATTGAGTGCCGATTGTTTGGTGCTGCCGACATCGGAAATGCAGGCGGTGTCTTTTAAGAATGGCTTGATGTCGCGGCATACGTCAGGCAGGACGGAGACAGGCGTGGCAATCAAAACCAAATCGGCATTGCCGATGCTTTCGGCGCAAATATTTGGATAGGCATGGTCGATGATGCCGCATTCGAGTGCGTAATTGAGGTTGTCGGCATTGGTGTCGATGCCGGTAACGGTTTGCACCAGTCCCAAGCGTTTGAGGTCGAGCATGAACGAACCGCCGATTAAACCGACGCCGATAAGGGTAATGTGGGGAAAAAAGGCGGAAGTGTTCATGGTTTGAATCCGGTTTAAGTGGAAAAGCTTATTTTAATCCGTTATGGAGGCCGTCTGAAAGTTGTCATCAAGGTTTCAGACGGCCTTTTTTATGGTCAAATTTTCATGATTTAGGCATAGAAAACTCCGTTTAGTAGGAGCATGTAACCGATTATCAGATTTTCATACACTAAAATAATCATCTGAATTAGTATAACGTCTTAAAGTAAGTAATTGGTATCTTAAAGTAAATTATTACATCATATTTTATTTTGATTGATATCGAATAAAATAATTCACTCAGAAAGAAGGAATTTATGAGTTTTTCACAAACCGAATTAGTCAACGCAATGCGTTTGCTTTCTACCCGTCTGCCGCAGTTTCCGGAGCAGCAAAACCAAGTATCCCGTATGTTGCGCATCGTAACCGAACGTTTGAGCAGCCATTTGAACGAAAACCTGAAAGCGTTCGGCATCAATGAAAACCTGTGGTTTTCCCTGATGGCGGTTTACGTCAGCCCAAACAGCGAAATCCTGCCTTCGCGCTTGAGCGACTTGATGGACTTGACGCGTACCAGTGCAACACGCCTGTCGGACGACATGGTTGAGCGCGGCTGGGTAGAGCGTTATATCAATCAGAAAGACCGTCGTCAGATTGTGCTAAAATTGACTCCTTCGGGTGAGACCTTCATCCACGAAGTATGGCCGCAAATTGCCCGCCAGAGCGGCCAGGCGTGGGAAGATTTCACGAAAGAGGATTATGATACGCTGCAACACCTGTTGGGTAAACTGTTGAACCGTTTGGGCAATTGACAACAGACGGCCTGATGGTTTGCGGCAGGCACACATAAACGGAGTCTGTATGAAATTAGGTTTGGTCAAATCAAGCGTATGCGTTGCCGCTGTTTCGCTGTTGGCGGCATGTGCGCCGTTCGGCAAACAGTCGCCTTTGGATGAGACAACAGCCTATCCGCTGCCGCAAGGCCAATCTGCCGCTACTGCCCAAGACGGCTGGTGGATGAAGCTGAAAGATAAAAAATTAAACAATTTGATTGCTTCCGCTATTCAGACGTCTACCAATCTGCGTGTCGTCAAGGCAAGGTTTGAGCAGGCTCAGGCGCAGCTGGGCGTTGTGGGAGCCGCAAACAAACCGCAAGTCGGCTTGGGCGTTACAGGTCTGGGTGCTTATGTTTCACCCAAACCTCAAGCCGGTATGGTTGATACCGACCATACATTGGTTTTGGCGAACGCAGCCTTGCAAGGCAGCTTGGTTTTCGACTTTTGGGGTAAAAACCGAGAGCAGATTCAAGCTGTTTTAGGAAAAAGCAGGGCTGCGGTGTATGAAGCGCATCATATCCGCACCGAGTTGGCTCACGCCGTAGCCGCCCAATATTTTGCGTGGCAGATGGCGACAGAACAACTGGCTTTGTTGGATACGCGCATAGAGCTGGCGGATAAAGCATTGAAACTGATGCAACAACGCGTTAAAGCGCAGCTGGCTCCTGCCGATGCCTTGCACGCTCTGGAAATGGCACAACAGCAATTACAGCTTGAAAAATCGGCATGGACTCAGAAAAATGAGAAAATCCACAACAGTCTGGCTGTATTGACCGGCCGAGTACCGGGTGCATTGAATGGACAGGTTCCGGAAAAAATGGCGGCTGTGCCGTCATTGCCGGTTAGCCGTATTGAAGCGGACTTGTTGGCGGCCCGTCCCGATATCGCGGCACAAAAAGCCTTGCTTGAAGAGAAATGGCATATCGTCAAATCGACCGAGGCAGAGTTTTACCCGAATATCGAGTTGAAAGTTTTGGCAGGTATGACGCACATTGATGCGTTCAATCTGATTCGCGGACGGACTTCCGGTATGTTGGGTATCGTTCCGGCTTTGAATCTGCCATTGTTTACTTCCGGTGCGCTGCAGTCCAAATTGGCGGGCAAACGTGCCCAATATAACGAGCAGGTTGCCGTGTATGACCAAACTGTTTTGAACGCCATGCGTTCGGCGGCAGACGCTGTAGTCGACTATCAAAGCCTGAAAAGCCGACAAGATACTTGGAATAAGATGGTCAATATCGCCGATAAATCTGTGCAAAATGCGAAAGGACGTGTTCGTGCTGGCTTGGATAACGGCTTGACCGCCTTGCAAAAACAAGACGAGGCTGCGCGTACAAAAATGTCGGCGGTTCAATACCATGCAGAATATCTGACAGCTTGGAGTAACCTCAATGCCCAGTTGGGCGGAGGCTTTAAATTAAATAAGAAATAAACGTTTTATTAAAACGTAGGCCGTCTGAAAGTAATTTCAGACGGCCTTTTGCTTACCTTATTTACATTTGCTACCGGAAGAAATTATTGTAATGAATAGAGTGTAACTATAGAATATAACCCTTTAGCGCGTTAAACGCGCGTATTGGGGACTGATGGTATAAGTCAGCTGCCCAGCAAGACAATAATATCGTTATCACATGTGCAGAATTAAAGTTAGGACTTATGGATACTCAATCAGAAAAAAATAATGTCCAAAAAGAACCGGAAGTAGCCGCTTCCGGCGTTAAAACGCATCGCAAACGCAATTTGGTTATCGTTACACTCCTATTCCTTATTACGGCAGCAGGAGTCGCTTTGGCGTATTTCCTGTTTTGGCAGCATGAAGAAGAAACGGAAGATGCTTATGTGGCCGGTCATTTGGTGATGATTACGCCGCAGGTAAACGGCACGGTGCGCAAAGTCATGTATGACGATACGGATGTCGTGAAAAAAGGCGATGTTTTGGTGGCTTTGGACGACAGCGATTTTCAGCTGGCATACGATCGTGCGCAAAATGAATTGATTCAGGCTATCCGTCAAAACAAACAGCAAACTGCGGTCAATTCAAAAGCCAAAGCGCAAGTGTTGTTACGCAAAGCCGATTTAGCCCGTGCGCAAGCCGATTTGCGCCGTCGTGAATCTTTGGCGGGTACGGAAGCGGTTTCCGGTGAAGAACTCAGCCATGCCCGCGCCGCTGTGGTTCAGGCTCAGGCTGCATTGAAAGCAGTTGAGGCGGAAGAAGTTTCTGCTCAGGCAGCGTTGGGCAGCAATATTCCTCTGCGCCAACAACCGGCAGTTCAGACGGCCATCAGCCACATCAAAGACGCCTGGCTGAATCTGCAACGTACGCAAATCCGTTCGCCGATTAGCGGCCAAATTGCCAAACGCAATGTCCAAGTCGGCCAACGTATCGTGCAAGGTACGCCGATGATGGCCGTTGTGCCTCTGTCTGAATTGTGGGTGGATGCCAACTTTAAAGAATCGCAACTGCGCAAAATGAAAATCGGCCAGCCTGTTGAAATGACGGCAGATTTGTACGGCAGCAAAGTGGTTTACCATGGCAAGGTAATGGGCTTGTCGGCCGGTACGGGCAGCGCGTTCTCATTACTGCCGGCACAAAACGCAACGGGCAACTGGATTAAAGTTGTACAACGTGTGCCGGTGCGTATCAGTTTGGATGCTAAAGAATTGCAACAAAATCCACTCCGTGTCGGTTTATCGATGACTGTTAAAGTCGATATTGCCGAGAAGGGTAGCGGTAAAGCCATGACTGCCGAAGCGGAACGAAATACTGCCTTGCCGGAAGCGGAAAGTGTAGATTGGAAAGCCGCCGATGCTTTAGTCGATAAAATCTTCGAGCAATATGCAAAATAATCTTTTCAGACGGCCTGAGTCTTTTATTGAAGACTCAGGCCGTCTGAAATATTGATTCTCTTCAATCGACCGCTTTGGCGGTTGTCTTATAGTTTATAAATATGAATTATCCGCCGTTACAAGGGTTTAAGCTGGTGTTGGCAACTTTGGCGCTCAGCTTGGCCGTATTTATGGAAGTCTTGGACAGTACCATTGCCAACGTTGCCGTGCCTGTTATTGCAGGGGATTTAGGCGCGGCTACCACGCAGGGAACTTGGGTGATTACCTCATTTGCCGTAGCCAATGCCATTTCCGTTCCCTTGACAGGTTTTTTGGCCAAGCGGTTTGGTGAGGTTAAAATCTTTATCGCCGCCGTGATCGGGTTTGTCGTAACGTCATGGCTGTGCGGTATGGCACATAATCTTCAAGCCTTGGTTTTTTTCCGTGTATTGCAAGGCTTCATCGCCGGGCCATTGATTCCCTTGTCCCAAAGCCTGTTGATGGCTTCCTATCCGCCTGAAAAACGAACATTGGCACTGGCCTTATGGGCAATGACCGTCGTTGTTGCTCCTGTATTGGGGCCGATTTTGGGCGGTTGGATTTCGGACAACTGGCATTGGGGATGGATTTTCTTTATCAATATCCCAATCGGGATTTTATCCGCCTCCATTGCTTGGAAACAGCTTAGATACAGGGAAACCGAAATTATTAGGGCGCCAATCGATTATGTCGGGCTGGTGTTGATGATTGTTGGTGTCGGCGCATTGCAAATGATGCTTGATAGGGGCAAGGAATTGGACTGGTTTGCCTCAGGAGAGATTATCGTTTTGGGCGTTACCGCTTTGGTGTTCCTAACCTATTTTATTGTTTGGGAGCTGGGAGAGAAATACCCGATTGTTGATTTGTCATTGTTTAAAAATAGAAACTTCACGATAGGCGTTGTTGCTACATCGTTGGGCTTTATGGTTTATATGGGCACATTGACCCTGCTGCCTTTAGTGTTGCAATCAAATCTCGGCTATACCGCAACTTGGGCAGGTTTGGCTGCTGCACCGGTGGGCTTCCTGCCGATTATTTTATCGCCGATTATCGGTAAGTTTGGCAATCGCGTCGATATGCGTCTGTTTGTCAGCGCCAGCTTCTTGGTGTTTGCTTACACATTCCATTGGCGAACCGATTTCTATGCCGGTATGGATATGAGCAATGTCGTTTGGCCGCAGTTTTGGCAGGGTTTAGGCGTAGCCATGTTCTTCCTGCCTTTGACCAGTATTACCTTGTCGCATATGAAAGGCAATCAAATTGCTTCGGCCAGTAGCTTGTCTAATTTCTTGCGAGTCTTTATGGGTGGTGTCGGAGTATCTGTTGTCAGCACCATGTGGGAACGACGCGAAGCTCTACACCATACTCAACTGACCGAACATGTTAATTTATTGTCCACAATCAGCAACCAATCTATTCAAGGCATGATGGCCAATGGTCTGAGCAAGGAACAGGCTTTGGAGGCGATAAATAGTACCATTTCCCAGCAAGGCTTTATTATTGGCTCAAATGAAATCTTTTTGGCAGGCAGTATTATATTCATCAGTATGATCCCCATTATTTGGTTGGCAAGACCTCCGTTTAGCGGTTCCGGCGGGGGAGGGCATTAGATAAAAGGCCGTCTGAATTTCAGACGGCCTTTTATCTATATATTATTTAAGACTCAATAATAGATCTCTAAATGCATTTGGATCTTTAATAAACGTCATTTCTCCTGATTGAGGGAAATGGAAATCGAGCAGACGAGATACCCAGAAACGAATACATCCGGCTCTTTGTGCAGTAGGGAAATACGCGCATTCTTCATCAGATAATGGACGTACGCTTTCATAGCCGTGGATAAAGGCATCATAAAGGGCAGGGTCTAATTTGTTATCAGCTGTTCGTGCCCAATCGTTAACAGCAATTGCCAGGTCGTACATGAAATTACCGTTACACGCATAATAGAAATCGATAAAGCCGGAAACTTCATCTCCATTAAGCAATACGTTGTCTTTAAATAAATCGGCATGGATAATACCGGAAGGTAAATGCTCTCCCAGATTTTCATCTAAAGCTGCAATTTCAGATTGAAGCAGTGCAGCATCCTCAGAATCTAAAACAGTCAGCAACTGAGTGCAGGCATAGCGCCACCAGCCATCATAACGAGGATTTTTCATTTTTAAAGGAAAGTCTTGGCCGACTAAATGCATTTTAGCCAGCATTGCACCAGTATGAAAACATTGAGCTTCAGTTGGCCAGCCGGTATCAGAACCATTCAAACAAGTAACCAAACAAGCTGGTTTTCCAGCCAAAATAGAATGCAGTCCGCCATCTTTACGAGCAATCGGAGCGGCGCAGGCAACACCATTCAGACTTAAATACTGGTTGAGTTCTAAAAAGAAAGGCAATTCTTCTGATTTCAAAACCTCAAAAACAGTCAATACATAACGACCGGTTGAAGTAGTCAAAAAATAATTACTATTAGTAATTCCTTGAGCAATCCCCTGCAAAGAAACAAAATCTCCCAAATCATATTGCAGAAGGAAGTCACGCATTTGAGCGTCGGAAACACTGGTATAGACAGACATAGCAAACTCGAGGCTAATATAAAAGAATCAAGGAAACATCATACCAAAAAACAAGCGCCAACAATATAAATTAAAGCGAAGGTCAAATTCAAAAGGCCGTCTGAAATCAAAATTTCAGACGGCCTTAGTATTGAACCGGGTTGGATTTTGGAAGCGAATAGGGGAGATTTGAGTGTTTTTAGAAAAATAAAAACCCTGTTAAAACAGGG
>NZ_JAPWBB010000026.1:0-15607 GCF_041433235.1 Neisseria sp. 27098_8_112
GCTAATTCCTTTACATATAAAGATCGATTAAAGAACAATGGCCGTCTGAAAATTTATTTTCAGTTTCAGACGGCCTTTTCTGATTAGCCTTTGCGGGCTTCAGTTACAGCAGCAGCTACGTGAGCAGGAGCTTCAGCATATTTTTTGAACTCCATGGAGTAAGTAGCGCGACCTTGGGTTGCAGAACGCAAGTCGGTTGAGTAACCGAACATTTCTGCCAGAGGTACTTCGGCGCGAACTTTCTTACCACCGATACCGTCATCATCCATACCCAATACAACGCCACGACGACGGTTCAAGTCGCCCATTACGTCACCCATGTATTCTTCAGGTGTTTCCACCTCAACTGCCATGATTGGTTCCAACAGAGCTGGATTGGCTTTACGCATACCTTCTTTAAAGGCTTGAGAAGCTGCCAATTCGAAGGCCAGTTGTGAAGAGTCAACATCATGCGAAGAACCGAAAATCAAACGTACACGAACGTCAACAACTGGATAACCGGCAACGATACCGTTAGGCAAAGTATCGCGAATACCTTTATCGACAGACGGGATAAATTCGCGAGGAATCACACCACCTTTAATTTCATCGATAAATTCGTAACCCGCACCACCTGGTTCCATAGGTTCCATTTTGATCACAACGTGACCGTATTGACCTTTACCACCAGATTGTTTGGCATGTTTGTATTCAGCTTCAACTTCTTTGCGAATGGTTTCACGGTAAGCCACTTGAGGCGCACCGATGTTTGCTTCCACGCCGAATTCGCGTTTCATACGGTCAACAATAATTTCCAAGTGCAGCTCACCCATACCGGAAATAATGGTTTGACCGGACTCTTCGTCTGTACGAACGCGGAAAGAAGGGTCTTCTTTCGCCAGACGGTTCAGGGCGATACCCATTTTCTCTTGGTCGGCTTTGGTTTTCGGCTCAACGGCAATATGGATTACCGGCTCAGGGAATTCCATGCGTTCCAAGATGATCGGTGCACTTTCTGCACACAAAGTTTCACCAGTGGTAACGTCTTTCAGACCGATCGCAGCTGCAATGTCACCAGCGCGTACTTCTTCAATTTCCGTACGGTCTGCAGCAGTCATTTGTACCAAGCGACCGATACGTTCGCGAGTACCTTTTACAGAGTTCAATACGGTATCACCGGATTTTACCACACCAGAGTAAACGCGGATGAAAGTCAACTGACCAACGTATTTATCGTTTAACATTTTGAACGCCAATGCAGAGAATTTCTCTTCATCGCTGGCTTGACGGCTGTCGGCTTCTTCAGTGTTAGGGTTAACACCTTGAACTGGAGGAATGTCGGTAGGAGCAGGCAGCAATTCTACAACTGCGTCCAACATACGTTGAACACCTTTGTTTTTGAATGCTGAACCGCACAACATTGGTTGAATTTCACCGGCCAAAGTACGTTGACGCAATGCGCCTACGATTTCTTCTTCAGTCAGCTCATCACCGCCCAAGTATTTGTCCATCAATTCTTCGCTGGCTTCTGCTGCAGCTTCAATCATGTTTTGACGCCATTCTTCAGCAGTCTCAACCAATTCAGCAGGAATATCGCCATAGGTAAAGGTTGTACCTTTATCGGCTTCATTCCAAATAATGGATTTCATTTTCAACAGGTCAACGACACCGCTGAAGCTGTCTTCCGCACCAACCGGAATCACGATAGGTACTGGGTTTGCGCGCAAACGGGTTTTCATTTGCTCAACAACGCGGAAGAAGTTGGCACCTTGACGGTCCATTTTGTTTACAAATGCCAAGCGAGGTACTTGGTATTTGTTAGCTTGACGCCATACGGTTTCAGATTGAGGTTGAACACCGCCTACTGCACAGTAAACCATTACCGCGCCGTCCAATACACGCATAGAACGCTCTACCTCTACAGTAAAGTCAACGTGTCCCGGGGTGTCGATGATGTTGAAACGGTGCTCAGGAAACTGTTTCGCCATACCAGACCAATAAGAAGTCACAGCAGCAGAAGTAATGGTAATACCACGCTCTTGCTCTTGTTCCATGTAGTCGGTAGTAGCCGCGCCGTCATGCACTTCGCCCAATTTATGAGTCAAACCTGTATAGAACAAAATACGTTCTGTTGTGGTTGTTTTACCCGCGTCAATATGGGCAGAAATACCAATATTGCGATACAGGCTGATAGGGGTCTTACGAGCCATTTTGTTAGCCTTTCGATATTAGAAACGGAAGTGAGAGAATGCTTTGTTAGCTTCAGCCATACGGTGTACTTCTTCACGTTTTTTCAACGCACCGCCACGACCTTCAGCCGCATCAATCAATTCACCTGCCAAACGCAGGTCCATAGATTTCTCACCACGTTTACGGGCCGCGTCGCGAACCCAGCGCATTGCCAAAGCCAGACGACGTGAAGGACGAACTTCAACAGGAACTTGGTAGTTTGCACCACCTACACGGCGACTTTTCACTTCCACGATAGGTTTGGTGTTTGCAATGGCTTCGTTAAATACTTCGATTGCTACTTTGCCGGTTTTTTTCTCAATTTGTTCCAGTGCACCGTAAACGATACGTTCTGCAACAGATTTTTTACCGTCAATCATCAATACGTTCATGAATTTAGTCAGCTCAACGCTGCCGAATTTAGGATCTGGCAGTACGTCGCGCTTAGGGACTTCTCTACGTCTTGGCATTTTAATTTCCTTTAATCTATTCAGTTGGGTCAATTCCCATGAATACCCAATTGAGTATTCACTTACTCGGCCGTTGTTCAGCTTAGGCGGCCGACGTGCCTATTTGAGTCCCGATAATTATTTAGGACGCTTAGCACCGTATTTAGAACGGGCTTGTTTACGGTCTTTAACACCTGCAGTATCTAAAGAACCGCGTACAGTGTGGTAACGTACACCTGGCAAGTCTTTTACACGACCGCCGCGAATCAATACGACGCTGTGCTCTTGCAGGTTGTGGCCTTCACCGCCAATGTATGAAATTACTTCAAAACCGTTGGTCAGGCGAACTTTACATACTTTACGCAATGCAGAGTTAGGTTTTTTAGGGGTAGTTGTGTATACACGGGTGCACACGCCACGTTTTTGCGGGCAGGCTTCCAGTGCAGGCACTTTGTTTACGTACACAGGCTTTTGACGGCCTTTGCGTACCAATTGGTTGATAGTTGGCATATTTTCTCGTCCTGTTGAGTTAAATACTTGCCGACACCATGTCGACAAGATTGGAATTATATTTTTATTGCAAGGGTTTAGTCAAGCAAATGACTGATAAAGTTTGGTGTTTTCCAATTCATGTCTAAATTTTAGAAACAAAGGCCGTCTGAAACATTCAGACGGCCTTTGTCATTTTAAACAAGTCCGCAATTTGGTTCTCTACTTATTTTCCCCATTGCTTTCCTTATTTATTCAGACGGCCTTAAACTCCACCCTCTTTTATGTCCTCTAAAAAATAAAACCGCAAGACTGGCTTGCGGTTTTATTTTCACAATAATCGCTCGGGATTATTCGTCTGAAGCTTCGGTTTCAGAAACTTCTTGATCGGCTTGCTGCCATTGTTGATGGCGGCTGCGGTGGTAGGTCAAACCTGTACCGGCAGGAATCAAACGACCGACAATCACGTTCTCTTTCAAACCGCGCAGTTCGTCTTGTTTGCCCATAATAGCGGCCTCTGTCAAGACGCGGGTTGTTTCTTGGAACGATGCCGCAGAAATGAAGCTGTCTGTAGACAAGGAGGCTTTGGTAATACCCAGCAACACGTTTTCGTAACGTGCCGGCTCTTTATCTTCAGCCATGGCTTTTTCATTGGCAAGCATCACATCGCCACGCTCAACTTGTTCGCCAGTAATGAACTCTGTATCACCGGAATCAACAATGTTCACTCGACGCAGCATTTGGCGGATGATGACTTCGATGTGTTTATCGGAAATCTTCACACCTTGTAGGCGGTAAACCTCTTGTACCTCTTGGACAATGTAGCGAGCCAATGCTTCGATACCTTGCAGACGCAGAATGTCATGTGGATCTACGGCACCGTCTACGATGGTTTCACCGCGGTTTACCACTTGACCGTCGTGTACCAAAATCTGTTTCTCTTTAGAAATCAGGGTTTCGTATGCTACACCGTCTACGTCGGTAATAATCAGACGCTGTTTACCTTTGGTTTCTTTACCGAAGGAAACGGTACCGGTAATTTCTGCCAACATACCTGCATCTTTCGGCACGCGTGCTTCAAACAATTCGGCTACGCGTGGCAGACCACCGGTAATATCGCGGGTTTTAGAAGACGCTTGTGGAATACGCGCCAATACATCACCCTTACCGACTTCCTGACCTTCACGGATGGTAATCACCGCACCGACTGGGAATGCCATAGAAACTGGGGTAGTGGTACCTGGGATGCAAATTTCCAGACCGTTTTCATCCAACAGTTTGACAGTCGGACGTAACAGTTTAGAAGCACTAGAGGAACGACGTTTACCATCAATCACTACCAGAGTAGACAAACCGGTTACATCGTCGGTTTGTTTCGCAACGGTAACACCTTCTTCCACGTTTTCGAATTTCACCGTACCTGCGTGTTCGGTAATCATCGGACGGGTATGCGGATCCCAAGTTGCCAAGGTTTGACCGGCTTTAATGGCTTCGCCGTCTTGTACCAGCAGGATTGCACCGTAAGGTACTTTGTGACGTTCACGTTCGCGACCGATATCGTCGTGAATCACTACTTCACAAGAACGGCCGATGACAACCAACTCGCCTTTGTTGTTGGCAACATAACGCATTTGGCTGCTGAAACGTGCTGTACCATTGGATTTGGCTTCTACTTGGCTGGCTGCCGCCGCACGAGATGCTGCACCACCGATGTGGAACGTACGCATGGTCAGCTGAGTACCTGGCTCACCAATGGATTGAGCTGCAATCACACCAACTGCCTCACCGGCGTTAACCAGTTTACCGCGTGCCAAGTCGCGACCATAACAGTGCGCACACAAACCATGACGGGTTTTACAAGTAATCGGTGTACGGACTTTGACTTCATCGACGCCGGATTGGTCGATCATATCTACCAGTTTCTCGGTCAACAACGTACCGGCTTCAACCAAAGTTTCGCCAGTCGAAGGATCGACAACATCAGAAGCTGTAACACGACCCAAAATACGCTCACGCAAAGCTTCAATTACGTCACCGCCTTGTACCACTGCCTTCATCACAAAGCCGTCTGAAGTACCGCAATCGTCTTCAACAACCACCAAGTCTTGGGTTACGTCTACCAAACGACGGGTCAGGTAACCGGAGTTTGCAGTTTTCAACGCGGTATCCGCCAAACCCTTACGCGCACCGTGGGTCGCAATAAAGTATTGCAATACGGTCAGACCTTCGCGGAAGTTAGAGGTAATAGGCGTTTCAATAATGGAGCCGTCAGGTTTCGCCATCAAACCACGCATACCGGACAACTGTTTAATCTGAGCCGCAGAACCACGGGCACCAGAATCGGCCATCATGTAAATAGAGTTGAAAGACTCTTGATCAACTTCGTTGCCGTCACGGTCGATGACTTTTTGTTTAGACAGGTTGTCCATCATCGCTTTAGCGATCTTATCGCCGGCACGACCCCAAATATCGACCACTTTGTTGTAACGTTCACCGTTGGTCACCAAACCTTGACGGTATTGGTCTTCGATTTCTTTAACTTCGGCATTAGCCTCGGCCAGCAAGGCTGCTTTTTCTTTCGGAATTTCCATATCGTCAACCGCAATGGAAATACCGCCTTTAGCCGCAAAACCGAAACCGGTATACATCAAGTGGTCGGCGAAAATAACTGTATCACGCAAGCCGCACAGACGGAATGATGCGTTAATCAGTTTAGAAATTTCTTTTTTCTTCAGCGCTTTGTTGATGTATTCAAATGGCAGGCCTTTAGGCAAGATTTCGCTCAACAATGCACGGCCGACAGTCGTTTCGTAACGGTTAACGACAGGCTCAAACTCACCTGCTTCGTTTTTCACCCATTCACGCAGACGTACGGTAATTTTCGTACCCAGTTCAACCTGTTTGGTATGGTATGCACGATGCACTTCTTTCACATCGGCAAACAGGCTGCCTTCGCCTTTGGCATTGATACGGTCGCGGGTCATGTAGTACAAACCCAATACGATATCTTGAGAAGGTACGATGATTGGTTCGCCGTTGGCTGGAGACAATACGTTGTTTGAAGCCAGCATCAGTGTGCGTGCTTCCATTTGTGCTTCCAAGCTCAATGGAACGTGTACAGCCATTTGGTCACCGTCAAAGTCGGCGTTAAATGCGGCACACACCAATGGGTGCAACTGAATCGCTTTACCTTCGATCAGGATAGGTTCGAACGCTTGAATACCCAAACGGTGCAGGGTTGGCGCACGGTTCAGCATAATCGGATGTTCGCGGATCACTTCTTCCAAGATATCCCATACTTCAGGTACTTCTTGTTCTACCAATTTTTTCGCAGCTTTAACAGTAGAAGCCAAACCTTGTTTTTCCAATTTGTGGAAAATGAATGGTTTGAACAGTTCCAACGCCATTTTTTTCGGCAGACCACATTGGTGCAGACGCAGGTATGGGCCTACGGTAATCACGGAACGACCGGAGTAGTCCACACGTTTACCCAGCAGGTTTTGACGGAAGCGGCCGCCTTTACCTTTAATCATATCTGCCAATGATTTCAGCGGACGTTTGTTGGCACCGGTCATGGCTTTACCGCGACGGCCGTTATCCAACAAGGAGTCAACTGCTTCTTGCAACATACGTTTTTCGTTACGAACGATGATGTCAGGCGCATGCAGTTCCAACAGACGTTTCAGACGGTTGTTACGGTTGATAACACGGCGGTACAAATCGTTCAAATCGGAAGTGGCAAAACGACCACCATCCAATGGAACCAACGGACGCAAATCAGGTGGCAATACCGGCAGTACATCCATAATCATCCATTCCATTTTCATACCGGAACGATGGAAGGCTTCCAATACTTTCAAACGTTTGGCAATTTTTTTGATTTTGGTATCAGAACCAGTAGATTCCAGCTCTTGACGCAGGATTTCGATTTCGCCAGTAATATCCAAGGTGCGCAGCAATTCACGGATACCTTCTGCACCCATTTTGGCATCGAAGTCGTCGCCGTATTCGTCCAGTTTGTTGTAGTAATCGTCTTCAGTCAGCAATTGACGACGTTGCAACGGAGTCATGCCGGGATCGGTTACCACAAATGCTTCAAAGTACAATACACGTTCGATGTCGCGCAAAGTCATGTCCAGTACCATACCCAAGCGGGAAGGCAGGGATTTCAAGAACCAAATGTGTGCAACTGGTGCTGCCAATTCTATGTGGCCCATGCGTTCGCGGCGCACTTTGGACAGGGTCACTTCTACGCCACATTTTTCACAGGTTACGCCTTTAAATTTCAAGCGTTTGTATTTACCGCACAAACATTCATAGTCTTTGACCGGACCAAAGATTTTGGCGCAGAACAAACCGTCGCGCTCAGGTTTGAACGTACGGTAGTTAATGGTTTCAGGTTTTTTAACTTCGCCATAAGACCATGAGCGGATGGTTTCGGGAGAGGCAATACCGATTTTGATGGCATCAAACTCTTCTTCCATGCCGGCAGTTTGCAACGGATTAAATAAGTTCAACAAATTCATTTTTGCTCCTTGAAGGAAGTATTTTTACCGCATGGCGGATTTTCGATATTGGGAAACGGTACTTTTGATTTCAGACGGCCCAAATGCCGATTGCTTCATTCTTATTCTGAAACCGCTTTTTCAGACGACCTTGAAAGGCCGTCTGAAAACTTCTGTTTAGTAACGTTCCAAATCGATATCCAAGCCCAGTGAGCGAATCTCTTTAACCAATACGTTGAAGGATTCAGGCATACCGGCATCGATTTTGTGTTCGCCTTTGACAATGTTTTCGTACATTTTGGTACGGCCGTTCACGTCGTCAGACTTCACAGTCAACATCTCTTGCAGCGTGTATGCCGCACCGTATGCTTCCAATGCCCAAACCTCCATCTCACCGAAACGTTGGCCACCGAACTGGGCTTTACCGCCCAGAGGCTGCTGGGTAACCAGACTGTATGGACCGGTAGAACGGGCGTGCATTTTTTCGTCAACCAAGTGGTGCAGTTTCAGATAGTGCATCACACCGACTGTAACCTTGCGGTCAAATGCTTCGCCTGAACGGCCATCATACAGCGTGATTTGAGTTTTACTGTCGTTGAAGCCCAGTTTTTCAACCTCAGGATCTTCACTTGGGTAAGCCAAGTTCAACATTTCGCGGATTTCAGACTCTTTCGCGCCGTCGAATACAGGAGAGGCGAAAGATGCACCTTTACGCAGATTGGAAGCCAATTCGATGATTTCTTCATCTGTCAGGCTGTCCAAATCTTCTTTCTTACCGCTACCGTTGTAGAGTTTGTTCAAGAATTCACGCAGCTCGCTGGCTTTGCGTTGCTCTTTCAGCATACGGTCGATGCGTTCACCGATACCTTTTGCCGCCCAACCCAAGTGAACTTCCAAAATCTGACCGATGTTCATACGGGAAGGTACGCCCAATGGGTTCAGTACGATGTCTACCGGACGGCCGTCAGCCATGTAAGGCATGTCTTCCACCGGCAGAATGCGTGATACCACGCCTTTGTTACCGTGGCGACCCGCCATTTTGTCACCGGCTTGCAGACGGCGTTTGATGGCGATAAATACTTTCACCATTTTTTGTACGCCCGGTTGCAACTCGTCGCCTTGGGTCAGTTTTTTCTTCTTGATCTCATACAACTCATCCGCTTCTTCACGTTTTTGTTGCAGGCTCAATTTAATCAGTTCCAACTGTTTAGCCAAATCTTCGTCAGCCAGACGGATGTCAAACCAATCATGTTTGCTGGACAGGCTTGCCAAATATTCGGTAGTAATTTCGCTGCCTTTAGCCAGCTTCATCGGACCACCATTGGCTTTTTGACCCACAATCATACGCTCGATACGGTCGAATGCGTCATTATCGAAAATACGCAATTGATCGCCCAAATCTTGACGGTAACGTTTCAATTCAGAATCAATAATAGATTGAGCACGTTTGTCGCGTTGGATACCTTCACGAGTGAAGACTTGAACGTCGATAACGGTACCGCTCATGCCGGTAGGCATACGCAATGAAGTATCTTTTACGTCAGACGCTTTTTCACCGAAGATGGCACGCAGCAGTTTTTCTTCAGGAGTCAGTTGGGTTTCACCTTTAGGTGTTACTTTACCTACCAAGACGTCACCAGCTTCTACTTCTGCACCGATGTATACGATACCGGATTCATCCAAACGGTTTTGCATACGCTCAGACAAGTTCGGAATATCGCGGGTAATGTCTTCCGCACCCAGTTTAGTGTCACGTGCAACAACGTTCAGTTCTTCAATGTGAATCGAAGTATAACGATCGTCCGCAGCCACTTTTTCTGAAATCAGAATCGAGTCTTCATAGTTGTAACCGTTCCATGGCATAAAGGCGATGGTCATATTTTGACCCAAAGCCAACTCGCCCAAGTCGGTAGATGCACCGTCGGCTACCAAGTCACCACGTTGCAACACATCGCCAGCTTTTACAGCCGGACGTTGGTTGATGTTGGTAGATTGGTTGGAACGGGTGAATTTAACCAAGTTGTAAATATCGACACCCACTTCACCGGCAGTCGCTTCATCATCATGAACACGAACGACGACACGGTTGGCATCTACATACTCAACCACACCACCACGGCGGGCAACGATTGCAGTTGCAGAGTCAACGGCAACAGAGCGCTCGATACCGGTACCAACCATCGGTTTTTCAGGACGCAGGCAAGGTACGGCCTGACGTTGCATGTTAGCACCCATCAATGCACGGTTCGCGTCATCATGTTCCAAGAATGGAATCAGAGATGCTGCAACGGATACCACTTGGCCGGTTGCCACGTCCATATATTGAACGCGGTCAGGCGTTGCCATAATGGTTTCGCCTTTTTCACGACAAGTTACCAAGTCGCCAATCAAATTACCGTCTTTGTCCAAATCAGCATTCGCCTGTGCAATCACATAGCGGCCTTCTTCGATAGCAGACAAGTAGTCGATTTCTTCAGTTACTTTGCCATCAACAACACGACGGTAAGGGGTTTCCAAGAAGCCATAATCATTGGTACGCGCATAAACGGACAATGAGTTGATCAAACCAATGTTTGGACCCTCAGGGGTTTCAATAGGACATACACGGCCATAGTGGGTCGGATGTACGTCTCGCACCTCAAAGCCTGCACGTTCGCGAGTCAAACCGCCAGGGCCCAATGCAGATACACGGCGTTTATGGGTTACTTCAGACAATGGGTTAGTCTGATCCATAAATTGGCTCAATTGGCTAGAGCCGAAGAATTCTTTAATCGCGGCAGAAACAGGTTTCGCATTGATCAAGTCATGCGGCATCAAGTTCTCAGATTCTGCTTGATTCAAACGCTCTTTAACTGCACGTTCTACACGAGCCAAACCGCTACGGAATTGGTTTTCAGTCAACTCACCCACAGAACGAACACGACGATTACCCAAGTGGTCGATATCGTCTACTTCGCCATGACCGTTACGCAGTTCAACCAATGTAGCAATAGAAGCAACAATGTCTTCAACGCTCAGAACGTAACCGCCTTTTTCAGCTGCGCCAGCCAAAGTTTCGTTCAGCAAACGGCCATACCAAGAGTTTTGTTGTGCTTCAGACAATTTTTGCTCGTATGTGCGCGTATTAAATTTCATACGGCCTACGCGAGACAAATCATAGCTGTCTTCACTGAAGAACAAGCGGTTGAAGAGCTGCTCAACAGCTTCTTCGGTAGGCGGTTCGCCAGGACGCATCATGCGGTAAATCGCTACGCGTGCAGCCTGCTGATCAGCAGTTTCGTCTGTACGCAGAGTGCTGGAGATGTAGCCGCCTTGATCCAACTCATTGATATAAAGGGTCGTAATTTCTTTTACGCCATGGATATCAAGCTTGGCCAACAGTTCTTCTGTAATTTCATCATTAGCAGAAGCCAATACTTCGCCGGTTTCCGGATCAATCAGGTCAGCAGCCAATGCTTTGCCTATCAGGCTTTCTGGCTCTACATCCAAACGAGTCAAGCCTGCATTGGTAATATCACGGATATTTTTCGCAGTAATGCGTTTACCTTTGGCGACCAGTACATTGCCTTCTTTATCCAAGATATCAACTTTGGCAGTTTCACCTTTCAGACGGCCTGCAATCAGATCAGTTTGAACACCGCTTGAAGACAAATAGAAAGTTTCTTTGTCGTAGAAAATATCCAAGATTTGCTCATTGTTGTAGCCCAAAGCTTTCAACAAAATCGTAACTGGCATTTTACGGCGACGGTCGATACGGAAATACAACAAATCTTTTGGATCAAATTCAAAATCCAACCATGAACCACGGTAAGGAATAATACGAGCAGAGAACAACAGCTTACCGGAAGAATGTGTTTTACCACGGTCATGCTCAAAGAACACGCCAGGAGAACGGTGCAGCTGGGAAACAATCACACGCTCAGTACCATTGATGACAAAAGAGCCACTTGGCGTCATCAATGGGATTTCGCCCATATACACTTCGTTTTCACGAACTTCTTTTACAGTCGGCTTAGATGCTTCTTTATCCAAAATTACCAAACGGATACGGGCACGCAATGGGGCCGCATAAGTAATGCCACGCAATTGACATTCAGGAATATCGAACAAAGGCTCGCCCAATGTGTAATGCACAAACTCCAATCGCGCATAACCGTTATGACTCACAATCGGGAAAATAGAATTAAATGCCGCTTGCAGACCATCATCAGTGCGTTGGTCAAAAGCATTTTCCAGCTGCAAAAATTTCGCATAAGAATCAATTTGGGTTGCCAGCAGGAAAGGAACATCTAAGACATTCTCTCGCTTTGCAAAACTCTTACGGATACGTTTTTTCTCGGTAAACGAATAGCTCATATACACTCCGAAAAGCAATTTTAAATAATAGGCCGTCTGAAACAACGGCATGCATCAACCTGATATTTACATTCATTTGCAATGATTTTATAAAGACTATGCAAATAAATGTAAACAATGCCTGATACTTATTTTAAGAAGCAAAATAAGGCTGGCAGAAAACTGCCAGCCTTCATAGGAAGCATCAAATTATTTGATTTCGACTTTAGCGCCGGCTTCTTCCAGTTGTTTTTGGATGTCTTCAGCTTCAGCTTTAGAAACACCTTCTTTCAGAGTTTTAGGTGCACCATCAACGATGTCTTTAGCTTCTTTCAGACCCAGGCCAGTGATAGCGCGGACAACTTTAATCACGCCAACTTTTTGATCACCGGCAGAAGCCAATACTACATCAAATTCAGTTTTTTCTTCAGCAGCAGCAGCACCAGCACCTGCAGGACCTGCAACTGCAACGGCAGCAGCAGAAACGCCAAATTTCTCTTCAAAAGCTTTAACCAGGTCGTTCAATTCCATTACGGTCAAAGAACCAACGGCTTCCAAAATGTCTTCTTTAGTAATAGCCATGCTATTTTACTCCAAATATTGTATTAAAAAATAATTGATTAAATGAAACAAAATCGATTAAGCGGCTTCTTCGCCAGCTTTTTTCTCTGCCAAAGCAGCCAAACCACGTGCAAAGCCTGATACAGGAGCTTGCATAACGAACAACAGTTTGGACAACAGTTCTTCGCGGCTTGGAATAGAAGCCAACTCAGCAACCTGAGCAGGGTTCATCACTTCGCCATTGTAAGAACCGGCTTTAACGATAATTTTGTCATCTTTTTTCGCGAATTGGTGCAACACTTTAGCAGCAGCAACAGCATCTTCAGAAGCAGCGTAAACCAATGGACCAACCATTTGATCGGCCAAACCTGCGAATGAAGTACCTTCTACTGCGCGACGAGCCAGAGTATTTTTCAGAACGCGCAAGTAAACGCCTTCTTTACGTGCATTCGCACGAAGCTCAGTCATGCTGGAAACACTGATACCGCGATATTCAGCGACTACGAGAGTTTGAGCGTTAGCAATTGCTGCGCTAATTTCCTCTACGGCCACTTTCTTGGTTTCAATATTGAGACTCAAGGTCTACCTCCCACTGTTTATAAACAGGATACCAAAATGATATCCCACCAGCGCGGTAACCTAAAAAGACATCTTACAAGCAATCTTGCAATGTGTTTCAGGACTACCGTCTGCGTAGGGCAGTTACGATTAAATCTTACGATCCCTACGGTCTTGGACATCTACTTAATTTTAAGTAGCCCAAATTCAGGCAATCCAGAAAACCGGATCACCTGAAAATTTCTTAATTGTTCACGCTTGCAGTATCAACGCGAACACCCAAACCCATAGTGCTGGATACAGCAACTTTTTTCAGGTACTGGCCTTTAGCAGCAGCAGGTTTAGCTTTAACGATAGCATCCAGCAACGCATTGAAGTTTTCTTTCAAGTCAGCTTCAACGAAAGAAGCACGACCGATAGTTGCGTGAACGATACCGGCTTTATCTGTACGGTATTGTACTTGACCTGCTTTTGCATTTTTAACTGCTTCAGCAACGTTAGGAGTAACAGTACCTACTTTAGGGTTTGGCATCAGACCACGAGGACCCAAGATGGTACCCAATTGACCAACGATACGCATTGCATCAGGAGAAGCAATAACAACGTCAAAGTTCAGGTTACCAGCTTTGATTTCAGCGGCCAGATCTTCAAAACCAACAATATCTGCACCAGCTTCTTTAGCAGCATCTGCATTTGCACCTTGAGTAAACACAGCTACGCGAGTTGTTTTACCGGTACCTTTAGGCAAAACGACTGAACCACGAATAACTTGGTCAGATTTACGAGGATCAACACCCAGGTTGAAAGATACGTCAACAGACTCGTCAAATTTAGCAGTAGCAGCTTTTTTAACCAAAGCAATTGCTTCGTCGATTGCGTACAGTTTGTTAGCTTCAACAGAAGAGCGCAGAGCTTTCAAGCGTTTAGATACTTTAGCCATTATACAACACCCTCCACGTCCAAGCCCATTGAACGAGCAGAGCCGGCGATAGTGCGAACAGCCGCATCCAAGTCAGCAGCAGTCAAATCAGGCTCTTTAGTTTTAGCAATTTCTTCCAACTGAGCGCGGGTCAATTTACCCACTTTATTAGTCAGAGGATTAGAACTACCTTTTTGCAGACCAGCAGCTTTTTTCAACAAGATAGAAGCTGGAGGGGTTTTCATCACAAAAGTGAATGATTTATCTGCAAATGCAGTAATAACGACTGGAATTGGCAAACCAGGTTCCATACCTTGGGTTGCAGCATTAAATGCTTTACAGAATTCCATGATATTCAAGCCACGCTGACCCAAAGCAGGACCAACTGGGGGAGATGGATTGGCTTTACCTGCAGGAATTTGCAGTTTGATGTAGCCGATAATTTTCTTTGCCACTTAAGGACTCCTAAAAACGGGTATAACGCGGAACCATTCCGCTTCCCAAACAGAATTTGCGATTATATCCGCTTAAAAAAAAATTTTCAAGCGAATTAAACCACTTAAATCTTTTCAACCTGACCGAACTCTAATTCAACCGGTGTTTCACGACCAAAAATCTGAACTGAAACACGCAGTCTATTACGTTCGTAGTTAACTTCATCAACAATTCCGTTAAAATCAGCAAATGGACCTTCATTCACACGAACCTGTTGACCTACTTCAAATTCAACTTTTGGTTTTGGCTTCTCAACACCAGTTTTGGCTTGTTGCAAAATAGCATCTGCATCTTTTTGAGAAATTGGGATTGGGCGATTTCCGCTACCACCTACAAAACCATTTACTCGAGGGGTACTCTTAACCAAGTGCCATGAATCATCAGTCATTTCCATTTCAACCAATACATAGCCTGGATAGAATTTACGCTCACTGATGGTTTTTCGGCCATTCTTGATATCTACTACTTCCTCCACAGGAACGAGAATCTGACCGAAATATTCTTCCATGTTTTCACGAGCAATACGCTCTTTCAATGTTTTTTGAACATTTTTCTCGAAACCGGAATAGGCCTGTACCACATACCAACGCTTTGACATCTTTACCCTTTCCTATTTAATAAAACATCAAAAAACAACCATGAAATAATTGTATCTGCCGCATAAATGAAGGCTGCTAAAACTGCAACGAAGATAATCACGAATACAGTCATTTTGACCGCTTCATCACGACTCGGCCAAACTACCTTCTTAAACTCAGCCCAAGAGCTCTTAAAATATGCAAACAGACCTTCTTTCTTTTCAGGAGCTGGCTTATTACTTACCACAACTTCCTTTTTCTGATGGTCTTCTTTGCGTCCAGACGGATGTTCTGTCATCTTTACTCACTTATCAATACCCCACCCGCCTTCATTTTAGATAGTGGCATTGATCCATTAATTAATTCCAAATAATCTTAAAACTTAAGTACAAAAAAATTAACCGGCACAAGGCCGGTTAATTTTTTATTTGGCAGGCCAAGAGGGTCTCGAACCCCCAACCCTCGGTTTTGGAGACCGATACTCTACCAATTGAGCTATTGGCCTCTAAA
>NZ_JAPWBB010000027.1:0-14120 GCF_041433235.1 Neisseria sp. 27098_8_112
GTAGGAATTTAGGGGATTTTGGGGAATTTTGCAAAGGTCTCGGCCTTTATTTATGTGTTTGATAGAAACAGGATTAACTGAATAAACCTTTAAACCACAACACAATCGCGTCCCATATACGGCGCAACCAGCTGCCTTCTTCCACGCCGGTCAGGGCGACGACGTCTTTTTCGGCAATAATTTTGCCGTCTTTCATGACTTTCAGTTTACCCAATACTTGGCCTTTTTCAATTGGGGCGAGGACGGGCTGAAGTGTTTCTAAGATTGGTTTGACGTTTTTGCCGGTATCGTGGGGAATGGTAATGTAAACATCGTCCAAGAAACCGATGTCTACGGCTTTGGTGCTGCCTTTGTAAACTTTGACTTGGGAAATTACTTCTCCGCCGTTATAAAGTTTGGGCGTATCAAATGCCTGCAACGCCCAGTTGAGCAGTTTGCTGCTTTCGCTGGCGCGCGCTTCGGTGGATTCGGCACCGGCAAGAATGGAAGCAATACGGCGGTTGTTGCGTTTGCTGGAAGCGGCGAGATGGTAGCCTGCGCCTTCGCTATAGCCGGTTTTCAAACCGTCGATACTGCTGTCGCGGTAGAGCAGAAGATTGCGGTTGGGCTGCTCGATATTATTGTATTTGAAAGATTTATTCGCGAATAAAGGATAATATTTCGGATAGTCATTAATGAGCGCGGCTGCCAAGATGGCAAGGTCGCCAACGGTTGAAACATGGCCGTTAGAAGAAATGCCAGTCGGGTTGTTGAAGTGGGTGTGCTTCATGCCTAAGCGTTTGGCTTCTTCATTCATTTGTTTGACGAATTCGTCGATAGAGCCGTTGCCAAGGGCTTCAGCGAGGGTAATGGCGGCATCGTTGGCCGATTGGATGGTTGTACCCTTAATCAAGGAGCTGACGCTGACAGGTACTTTGGGGTCGAGGAACATACGCGAACCTTCGACCTTCCATGCGGTATTGGAAACTGTCAGCATTTGGCTTGCTTCAAGCGTACCGTTTTCCAGTGCTTTAAAGGCAAGGTATGCGGTCATCATTTGCGTCAATGCGGCAGGCTCGATAGGCGTGTCGGCATTGTTGGATGCCAAGGTTTGCTTGCTGTGCAGATCGGTAACGATATAGGCAGTCGCCGCAATTACCGGCGGCGTTGTCGGGCTGTTGATGCTGTGCAGCAGCGGCTGCGTTTGAGCCTCGCCTTGTACGGCAGGTGCGGATGCAACCGGGTCGGCAGCGAGGGCAGGAGTATTCAGGAGGGTAGCAAAAATTAAGCTAAGTAGCGTTTTTTTCATCATTATTTGTGGATTTGAATATGAGTGGATACTATTATGGGGCAAACAGTTTGACATATTAAATAGATATTAAGCGGACATTATACCGTCTCATTTAGGCTTTGCTAAGATTTTTCTTGCCTTCAGACGGCCTCAGGGGTATGGTTTTAACTTTTTCCTCCGGTCGATTTGACCGAATTGCAATTTATTTCCGAACACTAAAATACCATGAACCATTCCCTTCCTCTTTCTGATTATCTAACCCGTATTTTGACCGCTTCCGTTTATGATGTGGCCGTAGAAACGCCTTTAGATTTGGCGCGCAGTCTGTCAGGCCGTCTGAACAATCAGGTTTTGCTCAAGCGCGAAGATTTGCAGCCGGTGTTTTCGTTCAAAATCCGCGGCGCGTACAACAAAATGGCGAAGCTGCCGAAAGAAGCCTTGGATTGCGGCGTGATTGCAGCAAGCGCGGGCAACCATGCGCAGGGTGTGGCTTTATCGGCGCAGTATTTGGGTTGCCGTGCGGTGATTGTAATGCCGGAAACTACGCCGAAAATCAAAATTGATGCAGTAAAGAGCCGTGGCGGTGAAGTGGTATTGAAAGGCGTGTCTTACAACGATGCCTATGATTATGCGATGGAGTTGGCAGAAAAGGAAAAACTGACTTATATCGCGCCTTTTGATGATCCTGATGTGATTGCCGGTCAGGGCACTGTCGGCATGGAAATCCTCCGTCAACACCGCAATATCAATGCGATTTTTGTTCCGATTGGCGGCGGAGGTTTGGCAGCAGGTGTGGCGGCATTTATTAAACAGGTTTGTCCTGAAATTAAAGTCATTGGCGTGCAAACCGATGATTCTTGCTGTATGAAGCAATCGGTCGAGGCAGGGGAAATCGTACATTTGAAAGATGTCGGCCTGTTTTCAGACGGCACGGCGGTTAAAGTGGTGGGCGAGGAAACTTTCCGCCTGTGTAAAGAGCTGTTGGATGAAATTATTACGGTCAATACGGATATGTTGTGCGGCGCGATTAAAGATATTTTTGACGATACGCGCAGCATTACAGAGCCTGCGGGCGCATTAGCCCTTGCCGGTTTGAAGGCTTACGTTGCGAAAAACAATATCCAAGGTCAAAACCTGGTTGCCGTCACCAGCGGCGCCAACATGAACTTCCACCGCTTACGCCACGTTTCAGAGCGCAGTGAGCTGGGCGAGGGCAACGAAGGCATTTTCGCCGTTACCATTCCCGAAGAAAAGGGCAGCTTCCTCAAGTTTATCAATTTGTTGGGAAGCCGGAACATTACTGAGTTCAACTATCGCTACGGCAGCGATAAAAATGCGCATATTTTTGTCGGCTTGCAAACCGCCGGTGCGCAAGACTTGGCCGTCATCAGTGAACAACTGACTGAAGCAGGCTTGCCCAATGTTGATTTGACCAATGATGAAATCGCCAAAATCCATATCCGTTACATGGTCGGCGGCCGTACGGAAAAAGTAGCCAACGAACGTTTGGTCAGCTTTGAATTTCCTGAACGCCCGGGTGCGTTGTCCCGTTTCTTGAACCATATGCGTGCCGAGTGGAATATTACTTTGTTCCATTACCGCAACCATGGCGCAGACTATGGCCGTATTTTGGTCGGTATCGATGTGCCGGAAAGCGACAATGAGGCTTTTGCCGACTTCTTGGATAGCTTGGGTTATGTCTATAAAGAAGAAACCAACAATCCGGCCTATAAACTTTTCTTGGCTTAATCAGTAAGATAAAAGGCCGTCTGAAATTTTTCAGACGGCCTTGTGTTTTAAGTGTTGAATTATTTTTTACGGAACACCAAGTCCCAAACGCCATGACCCAATCGCTTGCCTCGGGCTTCAAACTTGGTTTCAGGACGATAATCAGGCGTAGGGGCGTAATCGGCAGCTGTGTTTTGCAAAGAGTCGAAACTGCTCAAAACTTCCAGCATTTGCACGGCGTATTCTTCCCAGTCGGTTGCCATATGGACATAGCCGCCGCTTTTGAGTTTGGGCAGCAGCTTTTCAACAAAAGGCACTTGTACCAAGCGGCGTTTGTTGTGGCGTTTTTTGTGCCAAGGGTCGGGGAAGAAAATATGAATGCCGTCTAAAGAACCGTCTTCCAGCATCTTTTCCACCACTTCCACCGCATCATGACGCATTACGCGGATATTGGAAATGTGTTCTTCCTCAATCAGCTTCAAGATATTACCGACGCCTGGGCCGTGAACATCAATCGCTAAAAAGTCGGTATCGGGCAGACGTTTGGCGATTTCCACTGTCGCAACGCCCATACCGAAACCAATTTCCAAAACTTTGGGATTATCCCGTCCAAAAGCGCGGTTCAAATCCAAAGGAGCTTCTTGGAAGTCCACACCAAATTGCGGCCACATTGTATCAATGGCGCGCTGTTGGGCCGCGGTCATATGGCCTTGACGCAAGACGAAACTGCGGATGCTGCGTTTGTGTTCTTCAGGAACGGTATTTTCGGGTGTATTTTCTGGAATGTTTTCGGACATGTTGTTTTAAATCAGTGAGAAATCAAATAAAAAGGCCGTCTGAAAGAATCAGACAACCCTGCATATAAATCGGCGTGATTATAGCGAATAAACGCTTTTCCTGAAACCTTTTAAAAAGAAGGTTTCAGACGGCCTGATTAAGACAATACCGGTTGCGGTACTTTGTGTTGCACTGCATAAACCGCTGCTTGGACACGGCTGCTTAGGTTCAACTTGCGCAACAGGTTTTGCACATGCACTTTGACGGTTGACTCTGCCAGATTCAAATGGCGGGCAATGATTTTGTTGCTGTGTCCGGCGGCAAGATAGCCCAAAATTTCCATTTCGCGCGGGGTCAGTTGCTCCAGCAGATGATCGGAGCGGGAAGGAGATGGAGAAATCAGCGATTGCACCAAGCGGCTGGTCATTTCTGGAGAAAAGACATTGTCGCCATCGACAGCTTTTCGGATGCTTTCCAACAGGAAGTCGGCATTGATGTTTTTCAGCAAAAAGCCTTTTGCACCCATACGCATACATTCGGTCAAATCGTCGCTGTCTTCGGAAACGGTCAGCATGATGACGGTCAGCTGCGGATTGATACTTAAAATTTGGGCCAATGCTTCGCGGCCGTTCATGACCGGCATATCTAAGTCCAGCAAAACCACATCAGGCTTGAGCTGCTCAACCATTTTTACGCCGGCCAGGCCGTCTGAAGCTTCGCCGACGACTTCAAAATCAGGCTGGCGCGAAAGCAAGGCCTTGATACCGCTGCGAAATAGGGTGTGGTCGTCAATAAGGGTAATTTTAATCGTCATGATGCTGTTCTCATTTGTTGCGGCAAAGTCAGCATAACCGCCGTACCTTGCCCAATCTGCGATGTAATGGCCAATTCTGCGTTAATCCGTTGGGCCCGTTCCTGCATAATGCCCAAGCCGACATGTTCGCCTGAAGGCCGGTTTGATAGGTGTTCTTTATTAAAGCCTGCGCCGTCGTCCCGAATCGTCATGACAAAATCGCCGTGGTTAGCAATTTCGACGCTGACATGTTGCGCACGCGCGTGCTTCCGGATATTGGATAGGCTTTCCTGCAAGATGAAGATGATTTGCAAATGCTCATCATAATTCAAAGCCTGCCCGTCGTCCTGCCATTTTAAATCAACTGGAATACCGGTTTGTCGTTCAAAACGCGCCAGCAGCGATTCTACCGCTTCAGGGAAATCTTTATTACTGATTTTGGTGCGGAAATTCATCAGAAGCTCGCGTACGTCTTCGTAGCATTCCTGCACGCCGTCTTTAATGAAGCCGATATTTTCTTCTGCCTGCTCGCGTTGGTTTGAAGCAAACGCGCTTTCCAACATTTGCACCTGCAAATTCAAAAAGGTCAGGGCTTGTGCAATGCTGTCATGCAAACCTTGTGCAATCAAGTTGCGTTCTTGCAAGACAGCAAGCAGACGGCGTTCTTGTTCCATGCGGTTGTTGGCGATGGAAATCCCCAGCTGCCCGCTTAAAGTCTGCAACAATTTTTCGTCTTGCTCATCAGGCATATGGCCGTCTGAAAAATACAGGGTCAGTACGCCGAGCTGTTCGTCTTGATAAACGATCGGAAATTCTACACGATTTCCCTCTTCGGTTTCACCGACACTTGCCGCCAAGTCAGAGCGTTTGCGTTCTTCATCGGAAAGATATACTGTACCGCCCAAAGCGGAAAACGCCGGCAGAATCTGAGCCAAAAATTCTTCTGCGGCCTGTTGCGGCGTAAAGGTTTGGTGCAGATTACGCGTGGTTTGGTAGAGCAGGGTCAAATCACGGTTTTGTCGCGCCAAGTCTTGGGTTTGTTTGGCAACCTGTCCTTCCAAGTCTGTATAAAGCGTATGCAGACGACGGCTCATTTGGTTGAAACCCTTGCTTACTTGGGCAAACTCACGGATCTGGTCTGTCTCGATTTGAACGCCGAAATGCCCTTTGCTGATGGTTTCTACGCCATCACGCAGTTTTTCCAAGGGTCGGATAATCCATGAATAATGCCAAACAATCATCAAACCAGCAGCCACAACAATCATCAGCATCATGGCCATTTGAAAGCGGCGCAGCCACAAGGTATTTTGCTCGTTGGCATTTTCCATCGCCTGTAAAAACAGCTCGATATTGCCGGCAAAACGATACAGACCAATTTGGGTCGGACGCTCGTAATGTTGCAAAGACGGCTTGATATTGGATTCCCAATCAATCAACAGCATCGACTGAATCAAGTCGTAAGCCAACGGCATTTGAGACGGAATCAGTGGATGAATGGCATCGCTTTGCGTCACATTGGCCAGCGTACGTTCAAATTCTTTGATTTGGTTGTCAATTTGCGCATTGGGTGTACGGACACTTGCCATGTAAGCCAAACGGTACACCTGCATTTTCAAACTGCCTGCATCTTCAATCGTTTTAGCCGCGCTTTCCAAACGCCAAGAAAGCAGCAGGGTAAAAATAATCGACAAAAAAGCCGAACTGACCCATAAAAAAGTCAACAGTTTTAAACGCGAAGACAGGCTCAGGCCGTCTGAAGATCCGGAGAATAAACGCATAACGTACGCAGGGAACTAATCCGATAATCTTATAAAAATATCATTCTTTCGGCCTATAAACAACCTGTCTAAAATAATTGTATGGTTATGATAAGAAAAAACAGGGGTTTAATGTAAAATCATGTTATGATAAAATTCATCTCAAGTGAATTAAATCATAAAAATAAGGTTTCAGACGGCCTGAAACCTTGAAACTTATCCAATAAACACGACATCTTGAACCATACTCCATACTCTGCTTCGCAAAGGACTACCAAAATGAAAATTTTCGCACTGATATTGGCCGGCGGGCAGGGAAGCCGGATGGGAGGTGTCGATAAGGGGTTGGTGCAATGGCACAACAAAGCCTTGATAGATCATGTTATCGAAAAAATCCGCCCCCAAGTCAGCCACATCGCCATCAGTGCCAACCGCAACCTTGAATCTTACGCCCAACGCAGCGCCCACGTTTTCTCGGATGCGCGCCAATGGCAGCATTACGGCCCTCTAGCCGCTTTGTGTACTGCTGCCAACGATTTGCAAATTGCCACTGCCGATTGGCTGCTTATCGTATCCTGCGATATGCCACGTTTGCCTGAAAACTTGGTTTCCCAGTTTGAAACCATCGTGCGGCGCACGCCATTGTGCAATGCGTTCTATGTGGAGACCCCTGCCAGACCGCATTACAGCGTGATGTTCATCCGTCCGCAAATCCTGCAAAGCACCGTGCCATATCTTTATTCAGGAATGCGCAGCATCCGCGGCTGGCTGCAGCAACAGCGCGCGCGGGTTGTCCATTTCCCTCATGAGCAGGATTTTATCAGCTACAACACAGAAAACGATTTGGCTCAGCCTTTGTAGTTGGGTAGGTAGAAGCAATAAGCCGATAAAAGTATGAATCGTTTTGTAAAGAAATATTTTATAAAAGCTTTAGGCCGTCTGAACAACAAACAGACGGCCTTTGTTTTGTCATTTTAAAATTAAACATATCATAGGCAACCGGCAAAGTTTTCTGCTGCCAATGGTTCCCTGCCTAGTAAAGCTGCAAAATCAGAATAGTCGGCGCATGAGCCTTGCTCAAGTAGGGTAAAGCTGTCACGGTTGATAATGCCGTTGCTGAGGATATTTGCCAACGGCAGTACTGGTTCAAGCAGGTGTAGGGGGAAAGGCAGAATACGTTGCGGCGGTTTATGGTGCAGAGTTTGGCGGAGGATGGTCAGGTATTCCGTCAAAGTCAGCGTTTGGCTGCCGGTCATATTGATGATGCTATGGTTATTGCCAGTTAGGACGGCAAGTTTTGCCAAACCTTCGGCAACATCGACAAGATGTACGGGCTGCAAATGAAAGCGACCGGCTTCCGGTAAGGGAAGCAAAGGGAGGCGGGTTAGTTTGATAAACAGTTCGCAGCTGGTTCCTCCTCGTCCGTAAACGACGGATGGTCTGGCTATGGCAATCGGTATGCCGCTTTGAGCAATGGCATCATCTCCACGCCCTTTGCTGCCAACAAAGTTGATGGATTGAGATGGATCGGCACCCAGCGCGGATAGTTGCACCCAGCGTTTTATGCCTGCTGCTTTTGCCCATGCGGCGAGCTGTTTGGGCGTGTGGTGGTGCACGGTTTCAAGTATTTTGGCATGCTGGCTCATAATTCCAATGCAGTTGATGAGAACGTCTTGCCCTTCCAATAAACGGCATGCGGCGGTTTCGTCGGGATGAAGAAAATCGAAGGCGCGGCGGTCGGGTGTGCAAACTTGGTAACCTTGTTCTTTGAGGATTTGAACGGTACGGCCGCCAATAAAGCCGCTGCCTCCGAAAATGATGATGTTCATATGTTTTCTTTATATTATTGCTGAGGCCGTCTGAAAACCTTTAAATCGGTTTCATTACCATCAGAAAGTAAATCACGATAGTGGCGCAAAAGGCAGGGTAGCCGAGCAATTCCCAGCGTCTGGCGTAACGCCAGTAGGGCTCCGGAATGGTGTCTGCGTTTTCTTTGTGCGCTTTTTCGGCAATTTTTGCCATACGGATTTGCAGCCAGACAACGGGCAGCCAGCAAATGCCTGAAAAGATGTATAAGGCCAGCGTCATCCATACCCAATTTTGTTCCAGCAAGGTGGCAACAGTGTAGCCGCGTTCATACAGCATCCATAAGCCGGACAAGGGTTGGAAAATGACGGCGGGCGTGGTAAACCACCAATCTGCTTTGATGACCCAATGCGAGACGATCGACTGAGCGGCAACCGAACCGCTGCGGTTTGCCCAAAAGAGGTAAAACGCTGTACCAAAACCGGTGCCGACCATTAAGGTAGCCGAGATGATGTGCAGGGTTTTAACGATTAAATAGGTATTCATTTTTTATCTCCTACGGATTGATACAGGAAAAACAAAGTAGCCATAATCGGCAGATTTTTCACCAAAGGTGCAAATGGATGCGCCCACATTTCGGGTAGCCTGAAGGAAATAATCAGGCTGTATGCCGTGACGGTTATCAATTGCAGCAACCATATTTCGGAACGGGAGCGAAAGCGGCTGAAGCATAAAAAGGCAAAACCAATGTCCAGCAAAGAAGCGGCGATTAATGTAGGCCATTGCAACGGATTGGGAATACCGACCGAATGCAGCAAATCCAATGACATTTCAGGCATGAAAAACAGAGGTTGGGTACCGCTCCAGAACCATAGCAGCCCCATCGAGTAAGGCAGGTAGGCGGGAGTTGTGTGTGTAGTGTTGCCGGACATATTGGTTTCCTAATTTCATTTTGGTTTGTTTATATTTCAGTCTGTTATTTCTAAAATTTCTGTTAAAAGAGAAATTATAGGGTAAAAAATTTTAGATAGGTTTCTAGATTGTTTCTTTAGGAGGGAAATCCATATCCAGTGATTCAAAATCTACCAAAGAACATCAAGCTTCAGATAAATATGCCCATGCAAGGCTGCCATGAGTATGTTTCCGTATCCTAAATAGGATTGGCTATGTTTATTGAGAACAAGTCCATTGCCATCATCGGAAAAATTTTTGTATTCCAGCGCCTATTTTCAAAATTTTTACCATGGTTGAAGTAGAAAGCTTCAGCATTTCATTTGCCCACACGGTTAGCGTACTAATGAAATCATGGGTTTGTTGGATTCGCTGCTTGGCAGTTTCATTTTCCTGACTAAATTCAGGGCTGTCGATCAGGCTTTGCAAAAATTGCCGCGTCGGTTCGATTTCACGCTGCATACGCACTTCTGCAATGGTACGGAACAAAGTCCAGACATCATCCGAAGTTTCAAAATGATCGCGCCTATCGCCCAAGATATGCACGGTATGTACCAATCTCAGGTTTTGCAACTCTTTAATACTGTTGCTGACATTGGAGCGCGCCACGCCGAGCGTTTCGGTAATTTCCTCGGCATTCATCGGCCTGCCCAAGATGTAGAGCAGGGCGTGGATTTGTGCAACGGTACGGTTGACCCCCCATTTGGTACCCATTTCACCCCAATGGAGGATAAATTTTTCAGTGGTCGGATTTAGTTTCATAGTGATGGTATTCTATTTTTATCTTTTATTTCTGTCAATACAGAAATGAAGAAATTTTGGCGTATGAAGTAAAAATGTTCAGACGGCCTTTTAATGCATTTTTCTAAATACATCAATGGTACATCCAACTTTGTCAGCTATTATTTCCTATTAGTAAAAGATATTGTTCGTAAACCGGTATTTTTTGAATAAAAATTTATCCGTACAATCTGCTGGATCAGATAACGAAGAGCAGAACATGAAAAAAAATGCCTGTATTGTTTGTTGGGCATGGTAGCCCGATGAATGCATTAGATACAGAGAACCCGTTCAATCAGAATTTCAGCCTAATTACGCAAAAGTTTGCCAAACCAAAAGCCATTTTGATGATTTCAGCGCATTGGTACAGCAGCCGTTTGCAGGTGACATCAGGTAAACACCCTGAAATGATTTACGATTTCTACGGCTTTCCTGAAGAGCTCAGCCAAATGCAATATCCCGCGCCCGGTTCGCCCGAGTTGGCGGAGCAAGTGAAGTCATTATTACAGCCGGAAAATGTCGAGCTGAACCCAACGCGTGGTTTTGATCATGGGGCATGGGCGGTGTTGAAATTTCTCTATCCCGATGCCGATATTCCCGTGGTACAACTTAGCCTTAACCGTTTGCAATCGGCAGAATGGCATTTCAACTTGGCGAAAAAATTATCTGCCTTGCGAGAACAAGGCGTGCTGATTATCGGCAGCGGCAATATTGTGCATAATCTGAGGGCGTTAAGTTGGGAACATATTGACCAAATCGGTGCAGGGTATGATTGGGCGTTTGCTTTCCGTGAAACGGTCAATCAGGCGATTGCAACACGAGATGATAAAACTTTGGTGCATTATGAGCAGTTAGGTGAAAAAGCCGAGCTTTCTGTGCCAACGCTGGATCATTACTTGCCCTTGCTGTACATCATGGCATTACGCGAACCGGATGATGAAGTTACGTTTTTCAATGATAATTTGATTGCGGGATCGCTCAGTATGACGTCGGTTTTGGTGGGGTAAAAAGGAAAAAAGTTGATTCACTTTGTGAATAATGTGATATTGTTTCAGACGGCATCTTGTGTCCATATAAAAGCTGCGATCTACATTGGCGAGGATAAGATTGAGCTTGTAATCTTTGAATATATCAGACGGTCTTAAAACTCAATTAAATAATGTCTGGATTTAGCACTAAATCATATTCGCCGAATTTTGGAAATAGAATGACCTTATCTTTTGGGGGATATAATTCTGTTTTTTCATATCGCTCATTATTAATAAAATCTTCTTTCAAAATATAGCAGTCATCCGTATTTTCATTGAAGAAATAAGTATACCCTTCTGCTAAGTCATGAGATTCCGAAGTTATATAATCTCTCCATACAGCCATAGAAAAAAAATAATATTGCGAATTAGAATATTTTTGAAATTGATGGGTTAAATAATCCCTTCCAAATTTATCGAAAAAATTTACTGAAAAAAACCTACTTCCTCTCGCAAAGTAATTACATATTCAGGTTGTTTCACCGAACCTATTACGGCAGTATATAACTCCCCTTTAATATAATATGTTTTTCCTCAGCTTGTTTCTCAGAAAAAGGCTTATGAAGTTCCTTATAACCATAAGACCACTGCTCACAATAAAAAATATCTTTCTTCATTTGTAAATCCTTCCTATTGTATCCCTGATGATAACATTTTCTTCTAATGATTAGAATAGAACAAGCGTTTGGATTTTGAAGATGATTTATAAAAACTCTTTGAAATCTCTCTACTCTTTGAAAAAGAAAAAAGGCCGTCTGAAAACCTTTCAGACGGCCTTAATGCTTTACTACTTAAAACTTTGTAGGTTAGATTTATTTAGTCTTGATGTAATGAACGTGTCTTAAGAGCGGTTTACCTATGACGAACGCTATATCTGTGCCGTTCGACATGATCACCCAATAACCCAGCAATTCCAACTGAGCCTTGAGCAATTTTGCCAGTTAGAGCAAGCCTTGATTTCCTATCATGGCAGCAACTTTAGCGGTGTTACCGACCAAGCACTGCAAGCCATGAGGCTACGAAGAAATGTCAGTCTATCGGTACAAAACTTTATTGTCTTACCTGAATTGCTGGAGCAAAACGATTTATTAGCAGTTGTGCCTGAGCGCTTGATTATTTATTTAAACAATCTCAAACGCTTTGAATCGCCCCCTGCAATTCAAGGCTTCACCAAAACATTGATTTGGCACGAACGGGCACATAAAGATCCTGCATATCGCTGGGTAAGGAAGTTGATTGAAAAGGCTTGCTTGGTTGAAGAAGAATGATGAATGTTAATGATAGGTACGAGAGATTCCCTTTATGATCTGTAAATAGCGTGTAGGTGAATACACTTTTAAAAGATGCAGTAAAAAGGCATAATTGAAGCCCTCATTTTTCAGAATTATTTGTTTTAGGAACAGAAGATGAATATTTTATTATTAGACGGTGGTAAAGATTTCGGACATTCACATGGCGAGTTGAACCACACACTTCATAAAAAAGCGAAAGAAGTTTTGACCGCACTTGGACACAATGTAAAAGAAACCGTGATTGATGCTGGTTACGATGTTGAAGCAGAAATCGAAAAATTCTTATGGATGGATGCCGTGATTTGGCAGATGCCAGGCTGGTGGATGCACGAGCCTTGGACAGTGAAAAAATACATAGATGAAGTATTTACCGCCGGACACGGCAAGCTTTACCACAGTGATGGTCGCCATCGTGTCAATCCGACTGAAGGCTACGGCACAGGTGGTTTGTTGCAAGGCCATATTTGGAAAAAGTGTTCGGCTAATGGCAAAAAAGGTGGGTAAAAATGCCCACCTTTTTATTATTGATGAATAGTTGTGATCATTGTAAATGAGCCACATTGTTAAGCTGCTCAATATGGAAACCGCTTTCACTATCGTATTTCACAATACTGATCGAAGTATTTAACAATGACACGGATTTACCCTCATCACGATGGTTTTCCCAAGTCGCTCCGCCTAGTAAGGATAAAATAAAAGCCGCAAGGTATGGCCATGTGATACCACTAAAATATTGGCTCCCGATTGATGTATTTTAATGATATCGTAAAGGGCGGCCATTGCACGTACTGCTAATTGTTCAAAGGTTTCGCCACCATTGCTTAATGCTTTATAAGCTGCCGGGTCATTGGTTAATTGTTTGAATTCGGTTAGCTTCCGCAGGTCAGCGATCTGCATACCTTCCCAACTTCCAAATGATTGCTCATTTAGTCCACAGTGCTGAAAAAGAGGAATAGGACGCTGACCGATAATATGGCCAGCCGTATCAATGGCGCGTTGTAAAATACTGGAATAAGCAGCGGTAAATTCTACTTGTTGTAGCACTGCCCCGGTTTTCTGAGCTCCTGCAATCCCTTGTTCGGTCAGTGGTGAATTGCCGGATCCCTGCAAAAGCCCTTGTTCGTTCCATTGGGTACGGCCATGGCGAATAAAATAAAAAGTGAGTTGTTTTGACATCATAGTTCCTTGGAGATCGGGAAGTATAGGGTATAACTAACTTATGATGCAAAGGCCGTCTGAAACAATAATTTCAGACGGCCTTTTTACTTTAACGTGTGCCGTTTAGGTACGGTCGTGCCTGGAGGATAACAAGCTTACCATTGTCAAATGCCCATTCGATGTCCTGCTCTCCATTGGCAAATAGCTGTTTGATTTGTTGGCCGGTTTGGTCAAGGCGACGTATTTGTTCTTGATTCATCACGTTACCACTGGTTACAGGCACCTCCCGTACTCCACCGTTTTTATCCAGTTGCAACGCTGTGGTTTCATTAGAGGAGCTGAGACGTTGTACAGAATCATTGCGACGGTTATAGACTACCTGTTCGGCTACCCGTTTGCCCTCAACGACACGAATACCCAACCCACGTTTGGCGGCAATGTAGGAGCTGTTTTTCTGAGCAATATCATAAGGATTGATGGTAACCAACACGCCGGAGAGATCTGCATTGATGCTTTGTTGCACAAAGACACTCATTTTCACGCTATCGTGAGGCAATCCGGCAATACGGCGGGCTTCATATGCGCTGTAATTGAAAACGGAAGCCCAAGATTGCTTCACCGCTTTGGCTAACGCGTTTTCATCGGTAACATTTGGCACGGTGGTGTACAGCCCTGCGCCGCTGAAATTGGGTAGGTCTTCGGAATTAGAGGAGCTGCGGACAAACTCCCCTTTGCTGAGACCTTTGCAAAATAGCCCTTTCCTCAACAGCCGAAGCCCAA
>NZ_JAPWBB010000028.1:0-13401 GCF_041433235.1 Neisseria sp. 27098_8_112
GTTGCCGGCCATATAGGCGCATTTGTTTCACGATTCCACACAATATGGTAATCTTGAGCCGATTTTCACCATACATCCGAAAGGAACATCATGAGCCTGATTATTGAAGACTTGCAAGAAGGCCACGGCAAAGAAGCCGTCAAAGGCAAAGAAATCACCGTACATTACACCGGCTGGTTGGAAGACGGTACCAAATTCGACTCCAGCCTCGACCGCCGTCAACCGCTGACCATCACTCTGGGCGTCGGCCAAGTAATTAAAGGTTGGGACGAAGGCTTCGGCGGCATGAAAGAAGGCGGCAAACGCAAGCTGACCATTCCTTCCGAAATGGGCTACGGCGCACACGGTGCCGGCGGCGTGATTCCTCCGCACGCGACCTTGATTTTTGAAGTCGAGCTGCTGAAAGTGTACGAATAAGCATTTGACGCTTCCAAAGGCCGAGGCCGTCTGAAACCCGAAGTTTGGTTTTTCAGACGGCCTGTTTTTATCAAGATTCGGTATAATGCCCTCTTTTACAAGCAAACCATTTCCCAAGGAACCCCCATGCTTTTACCCGAACAAGTCAAAACCCTGATTGAAGGCGTTACCCCTTGCGAACACGTCGAAGTCGAAGGCGACGGCCATCACTTCTTCGCCGTAATCGTTTCCTCCTCATTTGAAGGCAAAGCCCGCCTCGCCCGCCACCGCCTGATTAAAGACGGCCTCAAGCCGCAACTCGAAAGCAACGAATTGCACGCGCTGTCTATTTCCGTTGCCGCCACTCCGGCCGAATGGGCGGCCAAACAGGCTTAATTTGGAATCAAACAAAAAGCCGTCTGAAAACTTTTCAGACGGCCTTTTTCATACATACTGAAATTGAAGAATATTTAGTGTATTACAACCAAAAACGAATTAAACTTGGTTTAAAAGGATTGAGCCCAGTGCAATACCGAGCTCAATATTTAAGTTAACTAACCTGTCCAACTTTTGGGGGGCAGATCAAAGTGCGGTCAGTTTTTGAGAGCTTTTAAAACGCTTTAAAAATTGACCGCACTTTATATAGATGTTTTAAATTATATATCCATTAACTCATAAGAAACATTTCCTGTTTCTAGCAACTCAACAAATACTCTTTTAATAAAATCAAAATCTGTTATAACTTCACTTGCTGGAAAAGGTTCTCCCATAAAATCAACCAATCTTGGAACTCCAGTAAAATTGGACTTAGACCTAATCAAAAACTCCCCGTTATCCCCGTATTCAAGTAGAGTAAATAAATATCTCTCACCATCTGATTCCATCCTTAATTCAGATAAGCCTACTTCTGGTTCAGGTATAACTTCTAATCTAACGTCAGATCTATGATTCTTTGTGCTGTTAAGCATAGATAATATTTTATCTTTACCAATCTTAGATGCCATATCCCTATCTGCCAAAGTTATCCATTCACCCTCTTCTGATTTATATGCACATGAAAAAAATAATAAGCTATTTTCCATTCTTATTTTCCTTTATTGATGTTTGCCCTTGAATCCAAGTATAAGTTCTCAGTTTGTTCTTATCATCAACAGCATGAACAGTGACCGATTTTAATCCTGCTTTTTCTGCTGCTGATGCAATGTCTTGACGACAATGCGTACATACATCACGCCCTTGGACATGGATCACCATATTTTTTCCTTTAGTCACACCTTTTTCATAAGCTTGTTGAATTGCACCTATTTCAGCATGTGCATCTCGCATATTAGCATTTGGATAAGGTGAACCGTTCTTTTGAGGTTTTTTATTTGCCACATTCTCTGCAATTAAAGTCAATTTATTAGGGTCTGAAAATCTATCCCCTTAAACAGCGCAGGCAATCGATATAAACGCCAAACCGCATTCGACAACACGCAATCGCGGTGTCAACCCTACCGGCACAACCGCCAAACTAGCCCTGCCGTTTCGGGAAAAACTGCACCACGTTCTCCCCTTGCGGCAACACCAATTTCTTCACGGCATGGCCGTACACGGTTTCAAGCGTGATGTTCAGACGGCCTTCGTTGGCAAAAATCTTATCCACACATTCCTTGGCCGCTTGCGGATTGCTGAACTTCAACGCGTTCCACAATCCCAAGGTTTCCATGTCCTGCCAAAACGTCCCGGCTTTTTTATAGCTCAACTCAAGCTTAGCCGTGTCAGTTACCGGATCGTAAAAGCCGTTGTCAGCGAGCATATCGCCCAAGTCGTGCATATCAATCAGCGTGGGTGCTTCGCATTCGATGCCTTCATGGTTCAGACGGCCTGTCAGCTCGGTCAGGCTGTCGCGGCCAAAGTGCGTGAAAAACAATAATCCGTCGGTTTTCAAAGCAGCGGCCCAGTTTTTCAATACCGGCAAAATATCGTCGGCGCGGCTGAGGCTGAGGTTGGCCCACAACATATCGGCAGATGCTTCAGGCAACGGCGCGGTCAGGGTTTGGCAATGCTGCGGAATGGTTTTGCCGGTCAGCTTCTGCCAAAAACCGCCTTTGCGCGCGGCGGCGGCGGTTTTCAAAAAATCGGCATTCGGATCGTATTCTTCAAACACGGCGTCGGGATAACGCGCGGCCAGCAGGCTGCGGCTGATGTCGGCATCGGCACCAATCAGCATGATGCGTTTGGGTGCATTGCGGACCAGCTGCAGGCGCTCGTCGGTGTCTTGGGCGAGATGGCGGTGAATCTGCCAACGTTTGTCTTGTTCGGTCATGGTGGGTCGTGTCAGCGGGCTTTGCCCGACAATATTCTGTTTTTATGGTTGAAGTCTTTTTCAGACGGCCTTTTCGACAAAATTGCGGTAGATTTCGGCAAATTCGTCGGCATGGCTTAAAAAGGGCGCGTGTGCGGCTTTGTCGATAAGGACCAGCTCGCTGTCGCTCAAATGGCGGTGTAAATATTCGCCCATGCGCGGCGGCGTGATGGCGTCTTTCTGTCCAAACACCAGCAATGACGGCGTTTGAATAAGCGGCAACAGCGGACGCGCGTCGGCATGATTGACGGCTTCAAGCGCGGCCTGTAAGGCGGAAGGCGTGCCGCAGCGTGCCAAATCGGGCAGCACCCGGTTTAAGATTTCGCCTGAATGCGGCGTATGCAACAGTTGCAGTTGTAGAAACTGTTTAATATGTTTGGCATAATCCTGCTGGAATGCGCCGACCATCTTGCCCAAGGTAGGTTGCGCCAAGCCTTCGGGATAATCCGTGTCGGCAGTCAATCGGGCAAAACTTGCCGTCAGGCAGAGCGATCGGACTTTGTCGGGATAAAGCGCGGTCAGATACAGGGCAACCAGTCCGCCCAGCGACCAGCCGAGAATGTGTGCCGGCGTGTCGATTTGTCCGGCGAAGGCTTCGGCAACGGCGGCAATATCAAACGGTTCGGCAAAAGGCGCATCGCCGTGTCCGGGCAAATCAAGCGCGCGGACGTCCCAATCGGCAGGCAGGCGCGGTATCAAATCGTCGAATACATGGCGGTTCGCCGCCCAACCGTGTATCAGATAAACTTTTTTGGCGGAGTGTGGCATGAATGTTCTTTCTTGGTGGCGCAGTTTGAAACAGCTCAATGCGCGACGTTGCGTATTATGCCACGATTCCGTTTCAGACGGCCTTTGCCGAGGCTGCGCAAACGATTTGACGGAATATTTTATCGACGCGGCACAAAGCTGCCCTTTGTGTTTCCGCCATGTCGCGGGCGGGACAGTGTGTGGCAGTTGTCAGAAAAAGCCGCCCGCATTTGATAGAATGTGGGCTTCGCTGTATTACGAACCGCCTGTCAGCAGCATGATACGCGAGCTGAAACACTTGGCCGACTTGGGCATGAGCCGTCCGTTGGCGGATTTGATGAGCCAAAACGCACCGGACTGGCTGGCGACGGAACATTTCGATTTCGTCCTGCCCATGCCTTTGAGCAAAGAGCGGCGGCTCAAGCGCGGATTCAACCAAAGCGAGGCGTTGACGGATATTTTGGCGAAACGCTACGGCTGGACGCTACTGCCGCGCCACACGGTTTTCAGACGGTATGGCGAGCCTCAAAGTACGCTGAAAAGCGACGAACGTCGGCGAAATATCAAGAATGCATTTAAAATCAAAACCGAATTGCCGAAGGCGTGTAATATTCTGTTAATTGATGATGTCTTCACCACCGGCTCGACTTTGGACGAATTGGCGAAAACGCTGAAAAAATCAGGCGCAGGTAAGATTTTTTGCTGGAGCTTGGCGCGTCCGCCAATGAAAAAATAGCTAAAATTTTTGACACCCATGGAACATTTCGGCATTATGCCACTCTATAAGTGATTGATTTATATGTTTACCATAGTTTTGTACCAACCCGAAATCCCGCCCAATACGGGCAATATCATCCGCCTGTGCGCCAATACCGGTGCTGATTTGCACTTGGTCAAGCCGCTTGGTTTCCCTCTGGATTCATCCAAAATGAAACGCGCGGGCTTGGATTATCACGAGTTTGCCAAACTGACGGTACATGAGAATTTTGATGATTGCCTCAAGGCCCTTGAAGGCCGCCGCATTTTCGCGCTGACCACCAAAGGCTCTACCCGCCCCGACGAAGTTTCCTTCCGCGAAGGCGACGTATTGCTGTTTGGTCCCGAAACGCGCGGCCTGCCTGCCGAAGTTCTCGACAGCCTGCCTGCCGGACAAAAAATCCGCCTGCCGATGATGCCCGGCAGCAGGAGCATGAATCTTTCCAATACCGTCGCCGTCATTCTGTTTGAAGCATGGCGACAAAACGGTTTCGCAGGCGGCGTATAACAGGCCGTCTGAAAACCGCTGCGTTATCAACTCAAGAACGGAACCCGTTTTGATTTTTACTAAAAAAACCCTCCTTTCCTTAGCCGCCACCACCATCGGCGTCCTTTCCATCAATGCCTCCGTCGCCGACAGCGTGGTCCGAGTCGAAAAACTGCATCCTTCTGCCAACCGCAGTTACAAAGTTGCCGGCAAACGCTACACGCCGCTGACCAAAGTTTCCTCTTTCAGCCAAACCGGCAAAGCCTCATGGTACGGCAACCAATTCCACGGCCGTAAAACTTCCAGCGGCGAGCGTTACAATATGAACGCCCTCTCCGCCGCACACAAAACCCTCCCTATTCCCAGCTACGCACGCGTGACCAATATGCAAAACGGCAAAAGCGTCATCGTCCGCGTCAACGACCGCGGCCCTTTCCACGGCAACCGCGTCATCGATGTTTCCAAAGCCGCCGCCCAACAATTGGGTTTCATCAACCAAGGCACGGCCAACGTCAAAGTTGAGCAGGTCATCCCCGGCCAAACCGCCGCTCAAACCATTGTTTCCCCAAACAACAAAGAATTTTTTGTTGATTTGAAATCCTTCGGTACCCAACGCGAAGCACAAGCTTATTTGAACCAAGCCGCACAAAGCCTGCCGTCGGACAGCAAAGTCATGCTTGAAAAACGCAACTACGAATACGTTGTCAAAATGGGTCCGTTCAGCAGCCAAGAACGTGCCGCCGAAGCAGGCGAACGCGCCCGTCATCTGAACCTGGCATCCGCCATCTGATTTCGTCCGCGTTACCGCTGAAGTTTGATACAATACAAGGCCGTCTGAAACCCGATTGCAAGGTTTCAGACGGCCTTTTTTAATCACAGGGGAACACCATGATCAGCAGGCTCACAGGCAAATTGATTGAGAAAAATCCGCCGCAGGTCGTTATCGACGTCAACGGCGTCGGTTATGAAGCCGACGTTTCCATGCAGACTTTCTACAACCTGCCCTCCGTTGGCGAAACCGTCCATCTTTACACTCAGCTTGTTGTCCGCGAAGACGCACATTTGCTGTTTGGTTTCGCCTCAGCCGAGGAACGCGCCACCTTCCGCCAACTGGTCAAAGTCAGCGGCATCGGTGCCAAAACCGCATTGGGCATTTTATCGGCCATGAATGCCGACGAGCTGGCGCAAGCCATTGCCGAAGAAGACGTCAAACGCCTCTCTTCCGCGCCCGGCATCGGCAAGAAAACCGCCGAACGCATGGTGTTGGAACTGCGCGGCAAACTCGTGTTCCATACCGTTTCAGACGGCCTGTTTGCCCCTGATGCCGTTGCCGACGAAAGCCAAGACATCATCAACACCCTGCTTGCCCTCGGCTACAACGAACGCGAAGCCAAAGCCGCCACCAAAAGCATTCCCAAAGGCACGGAAGTCGGCGAAGGCGTACGCCTGGCCTTGAAAAACCTGCTCAAATAAGGCCGTCTGAAACATGAAAACCGCCGTCCTGAGTGCCGCCTTGCTTCTAAGCGCGTGCGTCTATACCGAGACTCCGTATGGGCGCACCGCCGTCTTGGACCTGCCCGTCCACTCGCAAACCACCGTCAACAAAACCGTGACCATCAACGCCCCGCCGGGAACGACCGTCATCTATCAAGACAGCGAACCCGTCCGCAATTACCCGGCCTATCCCGTCTATCCGCGCTGGGTTTATCGTTATCGATAAACAATGCTGACCGTTTGAAACCATAGGTTCAGACGGCCTGTTGAGAGACCAACCATGAAATATATCCTTCCCCTGCTTTTACTCCTGAGCGCCTGCACACCGGACACCAAGACCACGGATGCCGCATCCGCCCCAAAAACACACGGCTTTGCACACCGCCTGACCGAAGGCGAAAAACTACTGACCCAAGCCCTCATCAAACAAGACCTCGCCGCCTACTTCAAACACGAAACCGGCGGCGCATTTGCCGAACAAGCCCCCTTATTCTCGGCCCAGCAACTTGCCGAACAGAAAAACATCCCCAAAAACGATGCCATCGGCGTTTACGGCAAAATCATCAAAACCCAAGGCCGCACCGCCTGGCTGCAAACCGACAAGCAAACCCTCAAACTCGATTTGGCCGAACCGCTGCAAGAAGCTCAAGGCGAAGTTACCCTCGTCTGCCAACATGAAAACACCGCATTCCAAGACTGCCAAACAGAAGAAAACTTCGCCCGACGCTTTACCGAACAAATCTTCTCGGCGGTCGAGTCCGGACGCGTATCCGCCCAAACAGACGCACCGGCCGAAGAAATCATGGCCGGCCGCCTCATCCCGTTTTTAAGTGCTGCCAGCGACTTTACCGGCAACTTCAAAGCCTGCGCCACCACCATGACTGAATACTGCACCAGCCGCCTGGCACGCGAAATGCCCGAATCCGCAGTCCGCAAAAAAGCACAGGAATTGGGTTTGACCGAAATAGCATTTAAAAAGAAAAAATAAATATTTAGGCCGTCTGAACCCTATGGCGGCTGTGTTATAATCCGCGACTCATACAGGTCGGACAGACAGTCGCCGCGTATCGCGTAAGGCATACGGGGAGGAAAGTCCGGGCTCCATAGAGCAGAATGCCGGCTAACGGCCGGGCGCGGCAACGCGACGGAAAGTGGAACAGAAAGCAATACCGCCGATGATTGCCTTCGGGCGAAACAGGTAAGGGTGAAAAGGTGCGGTAAGAGCGCACCGTGCATTTGGTAACAAAGCGCAGCAGGCTAAACCCCATTCGGAGCAAGACCAAACAGAACGCGATGACGCTGCTCGCCGAGCGTTCGGGTAGGTTGCTTGAGCGCACCAGCAATGATGTGCCTAGAGGAATGACTGTCCGCGACAGAACCCGGCTTACCGTCCGAGCTGTATGTCCCCATACCGCGGCAGGTTTTAAAAACCTGCCGCATTTTTATAGAAATAAAAAGGCTGAGACCTTTGTAAAATCTTCTAAATTACTACCAAGCACACTTAGGGGCATTAGCACCCTTTTTTCAGTAAATTTACATAAGCCATGCCTATCAAGCACATCGACCGTTTACCCTTATTGAAGTTGGAGTAGATATTTGATTAGCAGTTGATCGAGCACTCCCTGAATCATTAAAGAACTCGTTACATTAGAGACCTCTATAGCCGTCCTACCTATCTCTTCTTATCCTTTTCAAAGCCACTCTGCTTGGCCAATAGCACAGCTTGAGACCTGTACCTTTATAGGCAATCGTTGTATTTTTGAAATTCACGCCACGAAATCCAATCCTATATCCAACGAGCGGCTGCTGTGGGTCAGATAGCCGAGGGCGATGCCGTCCACGCCGGTTTGTGCCACGCACTTCAGGCGGTCGAAGCCGATGCCGCCCGATGCTTCGCAATAGATGGTGTAGGGATGGGCGGTTTGCGTGTGGCAGCGGTTTGCCGCTTCTTTCAGGGTTTCGTCATCCATGTTGTCCAGCAAAATCCGTTCCGCGCCCGCTGCGATGGCTTCGTCCAGTTGTGCCAACGTGTCCACTTCGATTTCCACGCAAGTCAACGGTCCGACCGCCTGTTTTGCCTGCCGCACGGCTTGGGCGATGCTGCCGCAATAGGCGAGGTGGTTGTCTTTGATGAGTACGGCGTCGTCCAAGCCCATGCGGTGGTTCACGCCGCCGCCTGCTCTGACGGCGTATTTTTGCAGGACGCGAAGCAGTGGGATGGTTTTGCGGCTGCACACGATGTCCACATTGTAACCAGCAACTTCGGCTACTGCGCGAGCGGTAGCGGTGGCGATGCCGCTCAAGTGTGTGAGGTAGTTGAGCGCGGTGCGTTCGGCGGCGAGTAGCGCGCGAGCGTTGCCTTCGACGGCGGCCAGCGTCTGACTTGCGCGGACGGCTTGTCCGTCGTGGATTTCGGCTTGGAAGCGGACGGACGGATCCATCGTCTGAAACGCGAGGCGCGCCAAGTCCATACCGGCGATGACGCCGTCTTCGCGGCTGACAAGGAAGAGTTTGGCGGTTTTGTCGGGCGCGATGATGGCGGTGGACGTAATGTCGCCGCGCCTGCCCAAGTCTTCGCTCAAGGCTTGTTCTACCATGGGACGCAACAGGGTATCGGGTAGAGGAAGAAGATTGTTTTCAGACGACATGAAGATTCCTTTGTTGGAAAAATATTGATATTGCCCCGATAGGGCAAATTTTAATTTGAGGCCGTCTGAAAATCAGTTAGCGGCTACCCAGCGGCAGTCCGATATCAGAAATCAGCTGATCGGGCAGGACATCATCGCGGAAGCGGTAAAGCTGAGCAGGACGGCCTTTACTGCCTGATACGCCGGTATCCGACGGCTCGATAAGGTTTTGCTGCTGAATCTGGCGGCGGAAGTTTTGCTTATGCAACAATCGGCCGCTGATGGCTTCGACGCTGTTTTGCAGTTGCAGCAGTGTAAATTCGGGCGGCATCAGTTCAAAAATTACGGGGCGGTATTTGATTTTGGCGCGTAGGCGGGATAAGGCTGTCGCCAGTACGCGGCGGTGGTCATGGCGCATGGGCTGCCCCGTGAGCGCGAAATCAAAGTTTGCCTGCGGCTCGGCAGCTTCCGCTATCAGGCCGCTTTCATACAGCATTTCATAGCGTTGCAAAACGTATTCTTCCGACCAGTTTTCCGGTTCGACCCCCCAGCACAAATGAATGCGCTTGAGCCGCTTTTGGCGCACTTCCTCCGTATCCGCCGAGTTTGCCCAAATGCGCAGGCGGCTGACGATGGTCTCATGTTGCCTACCGGCGTTACGCAAATCTTCCCACGGAAAATAGCAGTAGCAGTCCTGCCATTTTGCGTCGGGGTGCAGGATGCTGTCGGCTGCCTCGCGCACCAGCCCCAGATAGCTGACGTACAAGACAGGTAGGCCTTGCTCGTTTTGACGGCGCGTATCTACAAACGTATAAAGCTGTTCCACATAGCCCATAGGCTGTGATGTCTGTTTGGCAACCCACATCCTGACTCCTGCTTGTAGAGAGTGGCGAAGCGGTGCAAGCAGGCCATTGGGTAATAGCTCTCCTTTGGCAACTGTCAAAACCCTCAAGCTGCCGTTTGTAATGGCGATCAGTACAGGAACAAGCTCGACAATACTTTGCGTATTGGCTGCTGTTTCAGGATAGGCATCCATGCGTGGCTTTCATTCAAGAGAAAACCTTATTGTAAACCAAAGCGGTTTTCAGACGATCTTGTTTATTATACTCAAATTGAGCATAATATAAAAATATTTCAAAATATAACGGCAAATCTTTATGCCGTCTGAAAAACCAGCCATAAGGAAGTCTCATGCAAACCGCCGCCCGCCGCTCGTTCGATTACGATATGCCCCTCATCCAAACGCCGACTTCTGCCTGCCAAATCCGTCAGGCGTGGGCAAAGGTTGCCGACACGCCCGACCGCGAAACGGCAGGTCGTCTGAAAGACGAAATCAAGGCGTTGCTGAAGGAGAAAAACGCGGTCTTGGTGGCGCATTATTACGTCGATCCGCTGATTCAGGATTTGGCTTTGGAAACAGGCGGATGCGTGGGCGATTCGTTGGAGATGGCACGCTTCGGCGCGGAACACGAAGCCGATACGCTGGTGGTGGCGGGCGTACGCTTCATGGGCGAGAGCGCAAAAATCCTCTGTCCTGAAAAAACAGTGCTGATGCCTGATTTAGAGGCGGAATGTTCTTTGGATTTGGGTTGTCCCGAAGAAGCGTTTTCAGCGTTTTGCGACCAACACCCCGACCGCACGGTGGTGGTGTACGCCAACACTTCCGCTGCCGTGAAAGCGCGTGCCGATTGGGTGGTAACGTCTTCGGTGGCGTTGGAAATCGTGTCGTATCTGAAATCGTGCGGCGAGAAACTGATTTGGGGGCCCGACCGCCACCTCGGCGACTACATCCGCCGCGAAACGGGCGCGGATATGTTGTTGTGGCAGGGTTCGTGCATCGTTCACAACGAATTTAAAGGGCAGGAGCTGGCGGCGTTGAAGGCGGAGCATCCCGATGCGGTGGTGCTGGTTCATCCCGAGTCGCCGCAAAGCGTCATCGAACTGGGCGATGTGGTCGGCTCGACCAGCAAACTGCTCAAAGCCGCCGTATCGCGTCCTGAAAAAAAATTCATCGTGGCAACCGATTTGGGCATCCTGCACGAAATGCAAAAGCAGGCGCCCGATAAAGAATTTATCGCCGCACCAACGGCAGGCAACGGCGGAAGCTGCAAAAGCTGCGCGTTCTGCCCGTGGATGGCGATGAATTCGCTGGGCGGCATCAAATACGCCCTGACAAGCGGACGTAACGAAATCCTGTTGGACAGAAAGCTGGGCGAAGCCGCCAAACTGCCTTTGCAGCGTATGCTCGACTTCGCGGCAGGGCTGAAGAAAAAAGATGTGTTCAACGGCATGGGCCCCGCCTGATTTGCCGTCCGCATTTATAGTGGATTAACAAAAATCAGGACAAGGCGACGAAGTCGCAGACAGTACAAATAGTACGGAATCGATTCACTTGGTGCTTGAGCACCTTAGAGAATCGTTCTCTTTGAGCTAAGGCGAGGCAACGCCGTACTGGTTTAAATTTAATCCACTATACCGTTTCAGACGACCTCTCAAACAAGGACAACACCATGCAAACCGATTGCGACGTATTGATTGCCGGAAACGGGCTGGCGGCACTGACGCTCGCCCTGTCGCTGCCTGAATCGTTCCGCATCGTCATTTTGTGCAAAAACCGGCTGGACGACACCGCCAGCCGTCATGCGCAAGGAGGGATTGCGGCGGCGTGGTCGGGAGAGGACGACATCGAAAAACACGTCGCCGATACTTTGGAAGCGGGTGCAGGTTTGTGCAACGAAGCCGCCGTCCGCACCATCCTGTCGCAGGGCAAACCGGCAATCGAATGGCTGCTGGCGCAGGGTGTGGCGTTCGACCAAAATAATAACGACCTGCACCTGACGCGCGAAGGCGGGCACACCTGCCGCCGAATCGCCCACGTCGCCGACTACACGGGCGAAGCCGTCATGCAGAGCCTGATTGCTCAAATACGCCGCCGCCCGAACATCCGCGTTTGCGAGCGGCAGATGGCATTGGATGTTCAAACCGAATCGGGCGCAGCGTGCGGACTGACCGTCCTTGACTGCCGAACGCAAGAAACCTACCGCATCCTCGCCCGCTATACCGTACTCGCAGGCGGCGGCTTGGGACAGATTTACGCCGCCACCACCACGCCGCCCGAATGCACGGGCGACGCCATCGCCATGGCGATACGCGCAGGCTGCGCAGTCGAAAACCTCGAATTTATCCAATTCCACCCCACAGGCTTGGCAAGGCCGTCTGAAAACGGCCGCACCTTCCTGATTTCCGAAGCCGTGCGCGGCGAAGGCGGCATCCTGACCAACCAAGCGGGCGAACGGTTTATGCCGCATTACGACCGCCGCGCCGAACTTGCACCGCGCGACATCGTTGCCCGCGCCATCGCCGCCGAAATCGCCAAGCAAACGCAAGATTTCGTCTCACTCGACATCAGCCACAAACCCACAGCGTTCGTCCGTCAGCATTTCCCGTCCATCCATCGGCACTGCCTGTCCCAATGTGGCTTGGACATCACGCGCCAAGCCATCCCCGTCCGCCCCGTGCAGCACTACACCTGCGGCGGCATCCAAACCGACCCCAGCGGCAGAACCTCCCTGCCGCAGCTCTACGCCTTAGGCGAAACCGCTTGCACCGGACTGCACGGAGCCAACCGCCTCGCCAGCAATTCCCTGCTCGAATGCGTCGTGACCGCCAGGTTTGCCGCCCAAACCATCGCGGACGGGCAAGCATTCCAAACCGCACCGTCCCAAAGGTCGTCTGAAAGCCCATTTTCTGAAGCAGGCATCTTTTCAGACGACCTCCAAAACACATTCAGCCGCCCCGTCCTGCAAGCCTTCAACCAACACCATCTCGGCATCCTCCGCAACGATACCGGCCTGCGCCGCGCCATCGCCCAACTGAGGCTTTGGAAGCAAAACCAAGCCGAACCGCACACCGCATCCGAATACGAAAACCGCAACCTGCTCGAATGCAGCCTCGCCGTAGCCCAAGCCGCATACAGGCGCAGACAGAACATCGGCGCACATTTTAATAGTGAATTGTAAGGTCTCAATCTTTGTTAGGTTGCGGCTGCCGGGGAAAAGAGTTTTGCAAAGGGCTCGGATTGACAGATAGGGAAAGATTATTCAAATACATTCAAATAATATATTTGAATAAAGGTAGAATTATCTGTATAGTTTTGATGGTTATAGTAAAACATTTTTAATTCATATTGTAATATTGCGAGGAATGTAAATGATGCAACTTTTAAAACTGACGGTTACAACGGCCTTAGCTGTATCCGTGCTGTCTGCCTGCACATTAAGCAACAACAAATGGTCGAATTTTGATAACCAATCATCCCAAATCAAGCTACAGGCAAATCAAGCCGGATTGGTTTTCTATCGTGCCGATACGGGCGTAAACCCAACGGCAGTCAATATCAAAGTCAATGGCGAATACCTATCGTCTCTCCAAGTAGGCGGTTTTGCAAAAACAGAAATTTGCGCCAAACCTACAACTTTCGAAGCGCATTACGTAGCAGCCAAGCCTGCAACAAGACTCAACGTAAGCCTAACAGAACAATCAGTGCA
>NZ_JAPWBB010000029.1:0-7553 GCF_041433235.1 Neisseria sp. 27098_8_112
AAAGTAGGCGACGATGTCGCATTGACCCAAGACGGCGTTAAAGCAGGCGATGTCAAACTGACCAAAAACGGTTTGAACAACGCCGGTAACAAAGTGACCAACGTAGCCGCCGGTACCGACGATACCGACGCCGTTAACTACGGTCAGCTGAAAGAGACCAACGCCAACGTGGCCAAAGGTCTGAACATTGCCGCCGACAACGGCAGCGACGACAACGTCCAACTGGGCGAAACCGTTGCCTACCGCAGCAGCGACAAAAACATCGTGACCACCGTGTCTGACAACCAGATTGACTTCAAACTGGCCAAAGACATCACCGTTGACAGCGTCACCGCAGGCGACAGCAAACTGAATACAGACGGCCTCACCATTACCGGCGGCCCGAGTGTGACCAAGTCAGGCATCAATGCCGCCGGCAACAAGATTACCAATGTAGCCGCCGGTACCGATGACACCGATGCCGTCAACTACAGCCAGCTGAAACGGCAAAGCGCCGCCGCCCGTACCGAGGTTGCAGCCGGTACCAACATCAAAGACGTGGTGAAAACGACCGGTGCCAACGGCCAAGACATCTACACCGTCAACGCCAAAGGCACGACTGCCAGCGCCGGTTCCGACAAAGTGACCGTTACCGCCGCCGCTGCAGACGCGAACAACGTGACCGACTACAGCATCGACCTGGCGGATAACACCAAAGCCGACATCCAAAAAGGCGTGGATGCCAAAACCACCGTTGACAACAAAGGTCTGACCTTCAACGGCGACAGCGGCAGCACCAATGTCGAAAAACTCGGCTCCACCGTGACCGTTGCCGGCGACGACAACATCACCACCGAAGCCCAAGACGATAAAGTGACCGTCAAGCTGAAAAAAGACCTGGTAGTGAACAGCGTCAAAGCCGGCGACACCACCGTGAACAACGACGGTGTGAAAGTAGGCGACGATGTCGCGTTGACCCAAGACGGCGTTAAAGCAGGTGACGTCAAACTGACCAAAGACGGTTTGAACAACGCCGGCAACAAAGTAACCAACGTAGCCGATGGTGACCTCAATGCCAACAGCAAAGACGCCGTTAACGGCAGCCAACTGTTTGCGACCAACCAAAACGTAGCCAACAATGCCGCCAATATCGCTAAAGGCATCAACTTCGGCGGTACCACCGGCAGCAACAACTACGCATTGGGCGACACCATCAATGTCAAAGGCGACAGCAACATCATCAGCGAAACCGTAGCCGGTGGTGCACAGCTGAAACTGGCCGATGTGTTGAATGTCGGTCAAGCGGCTCCGGTGAAAATTGATGGCGATAAAGGCGAAGTCAGCGGTTTGAGCAATACGACTTTGGGCGGCAGCGACTTTGCCCGAGGCAAACGTGCGGCGACTGAAGAGCAGCTGAATGCGGCCCAAGATCAGTTGGTGAATGTATTGGGTGGCAATGCGGCCAATAATGGCGGCAACATCAGCATGACCGATATTGGCGGTACTGGTGAGAACAATATCCACGATGCAATCAAAGCCGTTAATGCAACTGCCAATCTGCCTTTGACTTTCGGTGGCGACAGCGGCAAAGACGTTGAACGCAAACCGAGTACGAAGCTGAATATTGTTGGCGGTCAAACCGATGCAGCCAAACTTTCAGACGGCAATATTGGCGTTGTAGCGAATGGCTCTGATAAGTTGGAAGTCAAATTGGCTAAAGACTTGGCTGTTGACAGCGTGAAAGCCGGCGATACTACAGTCAATACTGACGGCGTGAAAGTTGGCGATGTCAACCTGACTAAAGCTGGCTTGGACAATGGCGGCAACAAGATTACCAAGGTTGCAGCCGGTACCGCTGATACTGATGCGGTGAATGTTGCTCAGTTGAACAAAGCTGCGGCTGCGGCTAAGACTGAAGTCGTTCAAGGCGATAATATCGTTGTTACTCAAGATGTCGGCGCCAATGGCCAAACCATTTACAAAGTGGCTACCGATAAAAACTTGAAAGTCGACAGCGTTACCGCAGGCGATACCGTGATGAATAATGACGGTGTGAAAGTTGGTGATGATGTTGCATTGAACAAAGACGGCTTGAAAGCAGGCAAGGTAAACCTGACTAAAGCTGGCTTGGACAATGGCGGCAACAAGATTACCAACGTTGCGGCCGGTACGGATGACACCGATGCAGTCAATGTTTCTCAACTGAAACAAGCTGCGGCGGCATCTAAAACTGAAGTCGTTCAAGGTAAGAACATCGTTGTGACTGAAAAAACAGGTGACAAAGGTCAGACGGTTTATGAAGTTGCTACCGATAAAGACTTGGACGTTGACAGCGTGAAAGCCGGTGATACTACTGTTAATAATGATGGTGTGAAAGTTGGTGATGATGTTGCATTGAACAAAGACGGCTTGAAAGCAGGTAAGGTAAACCTGACTAAAGACGGCTTGGACAATGCAGGCAATAAAGTAACCAACGTAGCGGATGGCGACCTCAATGCCAACAGCAAAGATGCTGTCAACGGCAGCCAGTTGTACGCAACCAACCAAAACGTAGCCAACAACGCTGCGACTATCGCCAAAGGCATCAACTTCGGCGGTACGACCGGCAGCAACAACTACGCGTTGGGCGACACCATCAACGTTAAAGGCGACAGCAACATCATCAGCGAAACCGTAGCCGGTGGTGCTCAACTGAAGTTGGCTGACGAGATTATTGTGAAGACAGTGAATGCCGATACCTTCAAAGCAGGCGATACTGTGATGAATAACGACGGCGTGAAAGTCGGCGATAAAGTTGCATTGAACAAAGACGGTCTGACCGCAGGCAATACCGTGGTCAACAACGATGGCGTAACCATTGCTGCACCGACTGAAAACAATCCGAACAACCAAGTCAAATTGTCTCCTGTCGGTCTGAACAACGGCGGCCAACGCATTACCAATGTGGCTCCGGGTAAAGACGGTACAGATGCGGCAAACGTGAACCAGTTGATTGGTTTGGGTACCGAGTTGCAGAACAACATCAACCAAGTAGGTAAGAAAGCCTACGCGGGTGTGGCCGGTGCGATTGCCCAAGGCTCGATTCCGCAAGTAACCCGTCCGGGTGCGACCGGTATCGGTGTCGGCAGCGGCTACTACGGTGGTCAGTCTGCTATGGCCATCGGCGTGTCGGCGATGAGCGACGGCGGCAACTGGATTGTCAAAGGCAACTTCTCGGCCAATACCGACGGTCATGTCGGTGTCGGTGCCGGTGCGCTGTATCAGTGGTAAGTTGGCAATGACAGGCAACTAGATTTGCTGCCTGAATAGGGAGGCCGTCTGAAATTTTAGGTTTCAGACGGCCTTTTTTTCTGAAAACACTTGAATTTAGGCTATCTGAAACGATATGCTTCATCTATTTACCGCATGACTCTGAAAGAGAACAAATGAGCAAAACCATCCATTATTTGAAAGACTACGCCGCGCCAGCGTACCGTATTCTGAAAACCGACCTGCATTTCGATATTTTAGAACCGCAAACCATCGTCAAATCCAGTCTGACCGTTCAACCTGAAAGAGCAGGGGAGCCATTGGTATTGGATGGTTCGGCAAAACTGCTGTCTGTGAAAGTAAACGGCCGGGCCGTAGATTATGTGTTGGAAGACGAAAAACTGACGATTGCCGGCGTGCCGTCTGAAAACTTCACCCTGGAAGTGGAAACTGAAATTCTGCCTGCTGAGAACAAATCTTTGATGGGTCTGTATGCTTCCGGCGGCAACCTGTTTACCCAATGCGAACCGGAAGGCTTCCGAAAAATTACGTTCTATATTGACCGTCCGGATGTCATGTCTAAATTTACCACCACCATCGTTGCAGACAAAAAACGCTATCCGGTGTTGCTGTCTAACGGCAATAAAATCGATGGCGGCGAGTTTTCAGACGGCCGTCATTGGGTGAAATGGGAAGACCCGTTTGCCAAACCGAGCTATCTCTTTGCTTTGGTGGCAGGCGATTTGGCGGTAACGGAAGATTATTTTACGACCATGAGCGGCCGTAAGGTCAAAATCGAGTTCTATACCACGGAGACAGACAAACCTAAAGTCGGTTTTGCCGTGGAATCGTTGAAAAATGCGATGAAATGGGACGAGACACGCTTCGGTTTGGAATATGACTTGGATATTTTCATGGTCGTTGCCGTGGGCGATTTCAATATGGGCGCGATGGAAAACAAAGGTTTGAATATTTTCAATACCAAGTTTGTGCTGGCCAACAGCCGTACCGCGACCGATACCGACTTTGAAGGCATCGAATCAGTTGTCGGCCACGAATATTTCCACAACTGGACGGGTAACCGCGTGACCTGCCGCGATTGGTTCCAATTGTCGCTGAAAGAAGGTTTGACCGTATTCCGCGATCAAGAGTTTTCCGGCGACCGAGCCAGCCGCGTGGTGCGCCGTATCGACAATGTCCGTATGCTGCGCTTGTTCCAATTCCCTGAAGATGCAGGCCCGACTGCGCATCCTGTCCGCCCGGCCAGCTATGAAGAGATGAACAACTTCTACACCATGACCGTCTATGAAAAAGGTGCGGAAGTAGTGCGCATGTATCACACCTTGCTTGGGGAAGAGGGCTTCCAAAAAGGCATGAAGCTGTATTTCCAACGCCACGACGGTCAGGCAGTAACTTGTGATGATTTCCGTGCCGCAATGGCAGACGCAAACGGTATCAATCTTGATCAGTTTGCTTTGTGGTACAGCCAAGCCGGTACACCGGTTTTAGATGCTCAAGGCCGTCTGAAAGATGGTGCATTTGAATTGACCATCAAACAAACTATTCCGGCTACGCCCGATATGACGGACAAGCAGCCGATGATGATTCCAGTCAAAACTGGTTTACTGAACGAAAAAGGCGAAGCGGTTGAGTTTGAATATCAAGGCAAACGGGTAAAAGAGGCGGTTTTGGTATTGACTGAAGCCGAGCAGACTTTTGTGTTGGGCGGCGTCAATGAGCCGGTTATCCCGTCTCTGCTGCGAGATTTTTCTGCACCGGTTACCCTGAACTATCCATACAGCGAGCAAGAATTGGCCACTTTGCTGGCGGCAGATGAAAATGAGTTTGCACGTTGGGAGGCTGCTCAAACCCTGTATCATCGTGCCATTAACGCCAACCGTCAGGCATTGGCGGAAGGCCGTCCTTTACCGGAACACAAAGCATTGATGGATGCTTTGGCTTTGGTGGTTTCCGGTGACTTTGATCCGGCATTCCGTGCCATTTTGCTGCAAATGCCGTCTGAAACCGATGTATGGGCGGAAGAAGAAAATATTGATCCGATTCAGGTTCATCAAGCGCGTGAAGCCTTGCTCAATGCCGTTGCTGTCAAGTTCCTGCCTCAATGGCGCGAGTTGAACCGTCAAGCTGCCGATCAAGAAAATCAAGCAGATGCTGCTGTTCGTTATGAATACAGCTCGGAATTGGCCGGCTGGCGTACTTTGCGTAATGCTTGCAGGGCATTTATCCTTCGTGCTGACGCTGCGCATATCGAACACGTTGCGGAGAATTACGCAGCAATGGCGCAAAACATGACCCACGAATGGGGTATCTTATCCGCAATCAACAGCAATGAAAGCGAAATCCGCGATCGTTTGTTGACGCGATTTGCCGATAAATTCGCCGATGATGCTTTGGTAATGGACAAATACTTTGCCTTGATTGCTTCAAGCCGCCGCAAAGATACTTTACAGCAAGTTCAGACGGCCTTGAGTCATCCTAAGTTCAGTATTGAAAACCCGAACAAGGCCCGTTCTTTGTTGATCAGTTTCAGCCGCAATATTCCACATTTCCATGCAGAAGATGGCAGCGGCTACCGCTTTATAGCCGATAAAGTGATGGAAATCGACCGCTTTAACCCGCAAGTTGCCGCCCGACTGGTGCAGGCTTTCAACATCTGCAACAAATTGGAAGCCAACCGCAAAGCCGTCATGACTAAAGAATTGCAACGCATCAATGCACAAGAAGGTTTGTCCAAAGATGTGGGCGAGATTGTCGGTAAGATTTTGAATGAAAAATAAATCTTGTTTGTTGACCTTATTGTAATTTGACAATAGGGATAGATAGACTAAAGGCCGTCTGAAACCAATTGGTTTCAGACGGCCTTTTTATATATCAACGCTTAAATCAATTTTCGTTGAGGGTAGGGAATAGAATAAAAAAAGAGCCTACATAAAACAGGCTCTTTTTCATACTAATCCGAAGATTAGAATTTGTGACGCAGGCCAACCAAACCAGAGATGGTTTCAACTTTGTGAGGGCCAGACTCAGCACCACGCAACCAGCCGGCAGAAACCAGAGCAGTAGTGCGTTTAGAGAAGTCGTAGTCAGCACCAACGATAACTTGGTCGTATTGAGTGCCTTTCAGTTTTTGACCGTCAACTTTAGCTTTGAAGCCGTGAGCGTAAGAAACGCGAGGAGTTACGTTACCAGCGCGGTAAGCGGCAGTAGCAGCAACTTCAATAGTTTCAGTAGGACGGCTATCCAAGGCAGCAGCAGTACCAAATACTACGTTAGAAGCGTTAGTAGTGGCAGAATTTACAACGCCGTTAGATTGAGCTTCGGCGTAGTCACCCAAAGTTTCCCAGTTTTTAGCGTATTGACCGGCTACAGACACGAACAGGTTGTTAGCATCGTAACCACCTACCAAGCGGTGTACGTGACCGTCTTTTTCAGAAACGGCGTTTTTACGGAAACCACCAGCGTATTGACCGAAGAAACCAGAGTTTTCGTAGTTCAGACCAGCGTAGTAAGTGTCACGGGTAGCGTCGTTGTGAGTGTATTTGTCAGAAGGGTTAGCGTTGTCGCGTGGAGTGTATTGTACGCTTGCGCTGAAGCCTGAGAATACAGGGGTGTCGTAACGTACAGATACTGCACGCTCGTCAACACGGGTAAATACAGACATGTTCAAAGCACCGTTGCTGCTTTCCCATTGGTCAACATTGTCGCTAGTGTTTTTAACAGTAGAGTCCAGTTTACCGGCACGAACTTTACCGAAGCCGCCTTCCAAACCGATGAAAGATTCGCGAGAAGCCCACTCTTTGTCGCCACCGGCGATAGAAGTAGACTGTTCAACTTGCCAAATAGCATTCAGGTTGTTACCCAAGTGTTCGTGGCCTTTGAAACCGATGCGTGAACCGAAGTCAGCGATTTCAGTAGCAGTTTTAGAGCTTTTCTCGTGACCCAGTTTAGCAGCAGTTTGCTCACCCAATTTTACTTTGGATACTTCAACGCCGGCTTTAATTTGACCGTACAGAGTCACGTCAGCCATAGCTGCAACAGGCAGGGCAGCCAGAGTCAGGGCAATCAGGGATTTTTTCATTGCTGTTTTCTTTTTAAAGTGTGAAGAAGTGAGCATTCGTTCTTCTTATTACGATATCGTTCTATTTCAACGATTCCATGACCATAATATAAAGGCCGAGACCTTTGCAAAATTCCCCAAAATCCCCTAAATTCCCACCAAGACATTTAGGGGATTTCTCATGAGCACCTTCTTCCAGCAAACCGCACAAGCCATGATTGCCAAACACATCGACCGTTTCCCACTA
>NZ_JAPWBB010000030.1:0-6237 GCF_041433235.1 Neisseria sp. 27098_8_112
GACATTTGCTAAATGTACTGTATAATTCGATTCGCTCTTTAAAAAACAGATTACCGATAAGTGTGAGTGCATTAGGCCTCACACTGTTTGAAAGACAGACAAGATGATGTTTTAGACATTGTCCTGTCGGTTTCTTTGAAGCAGACCAGAAGTTATAAGTTAGAGATTGAACATAAGAGTTTGATCCTGGCTCAGATTGAACGCTGGCGGCATGCTTTACACATGCAAGTCGGACGGCAGCACAGAGAAGCTTGCTTCTTGGGTGGCGAGTGGCGAACGGGTGAGTAATATATCGGAACGTACCGAGTAATGGGGGATAACTAATCGAAAGATTAGCTAATACCGCATATTCTCTGAGGAGGAAAGCAGGGGACCTTCGGGCCTTGCGTTATTCGAGCGGCCGATATCTGATTAGCTAGTTGGTGGGGTAAAGGCCTACCAAGGCGACGATCAGTAGCGGGTCTGAGAGGATGATCCGCCACACTGGGACTGAGACACGGCCCAGACTCCTACGGGAGGCAGCAGTGGGGAATTTTGGACAATGGGCGCAAGCCTGATCCAGCCATGCCGCGTGTCTGAAGAAGGCCTTCGGGTTGTAAAGGACTTTTGTCAGGGAAGAAAAGGCTGTTGCTAATATCGACAGCTGATGACGGTACCTGAAGAATAAGCACCGGCTAACTACGTGCCAGCAGCCGCGGTAATACGTAGGGTGCGAGCGTTAATCGGAATTACTGGGCGTAAAGCGAGCGCAGACGGTTACTTAAGCAGGATGTGAAATCCCCGGGCTCAACCTGGGAACTGCGTTCTGAACTGGGTGACTAGAGTGTGTCAGAGGGAGGTAGAATTCCACGTGTAGCAGTGAAATGCGTAGAGATGTGGAGGAATACCGATGGCGAAGGCAGCCTCCTGGGATAACACTGACGTTCATGCTCGAAAGCGTGGGTAGCAAACAGGATTAGATACCCTGGTAGTCCACGCCCTAAACGATGTCAATTAGCTGTTGGGCAACTTGATTGCTTAGTAGCGTAGCTAACGCGTGAAATTGACCGCCTGGGGAGTACGGTCGCAAGATTAAAACTCAAAGGAATTGACGGGGACCCGCACAAGCGGTGGATGATGTGGATTAATTCGATGCAACGCGAAGAACCTTACCTGGTCTTGACATGTACGGAATCCTCCAGAGACGGAGGAGTGCCTTCGGGAGCCGTAACACAGGTGCTGCATGGCTGTCGTCAGCTCGTGTCGTGAGATGTTGGGTTAAGTCCCGCAACGAGCGCAACCCTTGTCATTAGTTGCCATCATTTAGTTGGGCACTCTAATGAGACTGCCGGTGACAAGCCGGAGGAAGGTGGGGATGACGTCAAGTCCTCATGGCCCTTATGACCAGGGCTTCACACGTCATACAATGGTCGGTACAGAGGGTAGCCAAGCCGCGAGGTGGAGCCAATCTCACAAAACCGATCGTAGTCCGGATTGCACTCTGCAACTCGAGTGCATGAAGTCGGAATCGCTAGTAATCGCAGGTCAGCATACTGCGGTGAATACGTTCCCGGGTCTTGTACACACCGCCCGTCACACCATGGGAGTGGGGGATACCAGAAGTAGGTAGGGTAACCGCAAGGAGCCCGCTTACCACGGTATGCTTCATGACTGGGGTGAAGTCGTAACAAGGTAGCCGTAGGGGAACCTGCGGCTGGATCACCTCCTTTCTAGAGAAAGAAGAGGTCTGATGTATTCACACTTATCGGTAAACTGTGAAAAGATGCGGAAGAGAAAAGCTTGAGTGAAGACAAGATTCGCTTAAGAAGAGAATCCGGGTTTGTAGCTCAGCTGGTTAGAGCACACGCTTGATAAGCGTGGGGTCGGAGGTTCAAGTCCTCCCAGACCCACCAAGAACGGGGGCATAGCTCAGTTGGTAGAGCACCTGCTTTGCAAGCAGGGGGTCATCGGTTCGATCCCGTTTGCCTCCACCAAGAACTTTACAAATCAAAGGAAGCCTGCTATACTTAGCAGCTTATTTTGATTTGCGAAGTGAAATATCAACGCATCGATCTTTAACAAATTGGAAAGCCGAAATCAACAAACAAAGACAATGAGTTTGTTTTGATTTTTTGTTCTTTGCAAAGGATGAAAAATCTCTCGCAAGAGAAAAGGAAACAAACACAGTATTTGGGTGATGATTGTATCGACTTAATCCTGAAACACAAAAGGCAGGATTAAGACACAACAAAGCAGTAAGCTTTATCAAAGTAGGAATTTCAAGTTTGCTTCCCTAGTCAACGGGTAGGTAAACGAAGTCAAAGAGGTTCTTGAAATGATAGAGTCAAGTGAATAAGTGCATCAGGTGGATGCCTTGGCGATGATAGGCGATGAAGGACGTGTAAGCCTGCGAAAAGCGTGGGGGAGCTGGCAATAAAGCTATGATCCCGCGGTGTCCGAATGGGGAAACCCACCTCTTAGGAGGTATCCTTATCTGAATACATAGGATAAGCGAAGCGAACCCGGAGAACTGAACCATCTAAGTACCCGGAGGAAAAGAAATCAACCGAGATTCCGCAAGTAGTGGCGAGCGAACGCGGAGGAGCCTGTACGTAATAACTGTCGAGATAGAAGAACAAGCTGGGAAGCTTGACCATAGTGGGTGATAGTCCCGTATTCGAAATCTCAATAGTGGTACTAAGCGTACGAAAAGTAGGGCGGGACACGTGAAATCCTGTCTGAATATGGGGGGACCATCCTCTAAGGCTAAATACTCATCATCGACCGATAGTGAACCAGTACCGTGAGGGAAAGGCGAAAAGAACCCCGGGAGGGGAGTGAAATAGAACCTGAAACCTGATGCATACAAACAGTGGGAGCACCCTTGTGGTGTGACTGCGTACCTTTTGTATAATGGGTCAACGACTTACATTCAGTAGCGAGCTTAACCGAATAGGGGAGGCGTAGGGAAACCGAGTCTTAATAGGGCGAACAGTTGCTGGGTGTAGACCCGAAACCGAGTGATCTATCCATGGCCAGGTTGAAGGTGCCGTAACAGGTACTGGAGGACCGAACCCACGCATGTTGCAAAATGCGGGGATGAGCTGTGGATAGGGGTGAAAGGCTAAACAAACTCGGAGATAGCTGGTTCTCCCCGAAAACTATTTAGGTAGTGCCTCGAGCAAGACACTGATGGGGGTAAAGCACTGTTATGGCTAGGGGGTTATTGCAACTTACCAACCCATGGCAAACTAAGAATACCATCAAGTGGTTCCTCGGGAGACAGACAGCGGGTGCTAACGTCCGTTGTCAAGAGGGAAACAACCCAGACCGCCAGCTAAGGTCCCAAATGATAGATTAAGTGGTAAACGAAGTGGGAAGGCCCAGACAGCCAGGATGTTGGCTTAGAAGCAGCCATCATTTAAAGAAAGCGTAATAGCTCACTGGTCGAGTCGTCCTGCGCGGAAGATGTAACGGGGCTCAAATCTATAACCGAAGCTGCGGATGCCAGTTTACTGGCATGGTAGGGGAGCGTTCTGTAGGCCGATGAAGGTGCATTGTAAAGTGTGCTGGAGGTATCAGAAGTGCGAATGTTGACATGAGTAGCGATAAAGCGGGTGAAAAGCCCGCTCGCCGAAAGCCCAAGGTTTCCTACGCAACGTTCATCGGCGTAGGGTGAGTCGGCCCCTAAGGCGAGGCAGAAATGCGTAGTCGATGGGAAACAGGTTAATATTCCTGTACTTGATTCAAATGCGATGTGGGGACGGAGAAGGTTAGGTTAGCAAGCTGTTGGAATAGCTTGTTTAAGCCGGTAGGTGGAAGACTTAGGCAAATCCGGGTCTTCTTAACACCGAGAAGTGATGACGAGTGTCTACGGACATGAAGTAACCGATACCACGCTTCCAGGAAAAGCCACTAAGCTTCAGTTTGAATCGAACCGTACCGCAAACCGACACAGGTGGGCAGGATGAGAATTCTAAGGCGCTTGAGAGAACTCAGGAGAAGGAACTCGGCAAATTGATACCGTAACTTCGGGAGAAGGTATGCCCTCTAAGGTTAAGGACTTGCTCCGTAAGCCCTGGAGGGTCGCAGAGAATAGGTGGCTGCGACTGTTTATTAAAAACACAGCACTCTGCTAACACGAAAGTGGACGTATAGGGTGTGACGCCTGCCCGGTGCTGGAAGGTTAATTGAAGATGTGCAAGCATCGGATCGAAGCCCCAGTAAACGGCGGCCGTAACTATAACGGTCCTAAGGTAGCGAAATTCCTTGTCGGGTAAGTTCCGACCCGCACGAATGGCGTAACGATGGCCACACTGTCTCCTCCTGAGACTCAGCGAAGTTGAAGTGGTTGTGAAGATGCAATCTACCCGCTGCTAGACGGAAAGACCCCGTGAACCTTTACTGTAGCTTTGCATTGGACTTTGAAGTCACTTGTGTAGGATAGGTGGGAGGCTTTGAAGCAGAGACGCCAGTCTCTGTGGAGCCGTCCTTGAAATACCACCCTGGTGTCTTTGAGGTTCTAACCCAGACCCGTAATCCGGGTCGGGGACCGTGCATGGTAGGCAGTTTGACTGGGGCGGTCTCCTCCCAAAGAGTAACGGAGGAGTTCGAAGGTTACCTAGGTCCGGTCGGAAATCGGACTGATAGTGCAATGGCAAAAGGTAGCTTAACTGCGAGACCGACAAGTCGAGCAGGTGCGAAAGCAGGACATAGTGATCCGGTGGTTCTGTATGGAAGGGCCATCGCTCAACGGATAAAAGGTACTCCGGGGATAACAGGCTGATTCCGCCCAAGAGTTCATATCGACGGCGGAGTTTGGCACCTCGATGTCGGCTCATCACATCCTGGGGCTGTAGTCGGTCCCAAGGGTATGGCTGTTCGCCATTTAAAGTGGTACGTGAGCTGGGTTTAAAACGTCGTGAGACAGTTTGGTCCCTATCTGCAGTGGGCGTTGGAAGTTTGACGGGGGCTGCTCCTAGTACGAGAGGACCGGAGTGGACGAACCTCTGGTGTACCGGTTGTAACGCCAGTTGCATAGCCGGGTAGCTAAGTTCGGAAGAGATAAGCGCTGAAAGCATCTAAGCGCGAAACTCGCCTGAAGATGAGACTTCCCTTGTGGTTTAACCACACTAAAGAGTCGTTCGAGACCAGGACGTTGATAGGTGGGGTGTGGAAGCGCGGTAACGCGTGAAGCTAACCCATACTAATTGCTCGTGAGGCTTGACTCTATCATTTGAAGAACTTCAAAGATAAAAGCTTGCTGACTGATTCAGTCATCACCAAATATATTGATTAAGGCTTTACCGATTTGTAACAGTTTAAGTTTGGCGGCCATAGCGAGTTGGTCCCACGCCTTCCCATCCCGAACAGGACCGTGAAACGACTCAGCGCCGATGATAGTGTGGTTCTTCCATGTGAAAGTAGGTCACCGCCAAACACCCATTCCGAAGCCCCCGACTGATGTCGGGGGCTTTTTACATACCTGTCGGTTCTGTCGGTTTGATGATAGGAGGTAGGGTAATGGGTGCAAGGATATTGATGAACCGATACCCATTCCGATGCCTATTGAGTGTTCGTGCATGCTTGTTGTTTAAATTAAAGGATGACAACTCTGTTGTTATTCTTGAACAAAAGTACCGAAAGTTACGGTTAACCGTTTGGAATATTTGAAATCAAACGGTATTTGCGTTAATATGTCGTAAGCATTTATGTGGTATGGGCTGTTGCCCTATCTGCGTATGTGACAGTGTTTACAGAGTGGAATAAAACCATTCGGTAGACTTCCTGACTGATTCAATCAAATATGTTATGGGAAAAAATCTGATGAAGAAATTTTTATTTGGTACATTTGCCGCCGTCTGTGCGGCGTTCTCTTTGGCTGCCGTGAACATCAATACCGCGTCCCCTGCCGAACTGGAGGCCTTGCCGGGTATCGGCCCGGCTAAGGCGAAATCGATTGTGGAATACCGTCAGAAGAACGGTGCGTTCAAATCGGTGGATGAGCTGAAAAACGTGAAGGGCATCGGTGATGCGGTGCTGAACAAATTGAAGGCGGAGGCGACGGTTTCTCCTACCGCGCCTAAGGCCGCCCAGCCTGCCGTGAAAAAATAACCTGACGGTTAACTGCCGTATACGCCGCCCCGAGGCCGAACTGCTTGCCGGTTGGGCCACGGGGCGGCTTTGTATGGGGGCGACAATGAGAGCTTGGACCAATGGGGGCCATTGGGTAAAGGGATAAACGGATAGCCTCTTGTC
>NZ_JAPWBB010000031.1:0-5746 GCF_041433235.1 Neisseria sp. 27098_8_112
AGGTTTTTGTTCAGCTTGACGGTCACTTTATCGTCTTGGGCTTCGGTGGTGATGTTGTCGTCGCCGGCAACGGTCACGGTGGAGCCGAGTTTTTCGATATTGGTGCTGCCGCTGTCGCCGCTGAAGGTCAGGCCTTTGCTGTCAACGGTGGTTTTGGCATCTACGCCTTTTTGGATGTCGGTTTTAGTGCTTTGAGCGAGATCGATACTGTAATCAGTTGTTACTGCACCATCGGCTGCAGTTGTAGTATTGGAGGTCAAATTCAAAGCATTGGAAACTTGTACCGTTGCTTTATCTGCGCTGACGGTATAAGTGGTTTCTTTGCCTGAAGTTGTCTTATTGACATGCGTGTTGCTGCCTGCCGCCACCTTGGTTGTGGTTTTGGCATTATTGATGGCATTGGCTACATCGCCGGCAGTCGCTACACCGGCAGTCGGTACGGACACTGTGCCATTATTATCGACAGACAATGTGCCTTGAGTGACATTGATTTGAACTTTTGACGCATTTTCGCCATCGGTGACCGCAACGGTCGTCAAGTTGCCATCGGCGTAGTTGACTGTACCGTTGTTATTGATACGGGATTTGTCTGTACCGTTTTGTTGGATATTGTGTCCAACATTGTTCATAACTGTGTACAGCTGGCTACCGTTGACCGCATCGGTCGAAGTGGCGGAAATACGGCCTGCGGCGACATTGTGAATTTGGCGTTCATTACCTGCGCTGCCTACAGAAACCGCGCCTGTTTTGGCGGATGAAGAAGCTGCATAGCTGACGTTGGTTACCGCACCGCTATCGTTTTTGAATGTCGCATTTTTAGCTGTTGCATCAAAACTATTGGCAGTGCCGACAGCACCATTGCCCAATGCAACAGAGCTACCGACTGTCGTCGTTGCGCCATGACCTAAGGCAACCGAATCATTTCCATTTGCTTTAGCGTCTTTACCTCCGGCAAAACCGCCATAACCGGTCGCTTGTGCTGAAGGGCCGATAGCTGTGGAATAAAGGCCCGAACTGTTTGCCTGTTTACCAATGGCAATAGAATAAGATTGGGTTGTCTGCGCCTGATGACCGATTGCAACAGAATCATCACCGACTGCATTTGACAAAAAGCCCATTGCCGTACCGTTATTTTGTGCCGCTGCCCTTGCACCGACAACGGTTGCATTTCCGTAGTTGGCTCTACTGTGAGCACCGACGACTACAGAGTAATTGTAATTATTTTCTGTATTCAAACCTATGGCTATAGAACCTGTACCGCGGGAATTGGCATTAGAGCCTAAGGCAACAGCACCCACAGTTCCCGAAGTTACCGTTGCATTTGGACCAACAGCAACAGAATTTTCGCCAAGTACGTTGGAATTATACCCCAAAGAAACACTACCCGTCGCACCAGTGCTTGTTGCCGCATTCGGTCCGATGGCAATCGAATTGGTTGCTTTTGCGCCGTCGTTATTCCAGTTTTTCGTACCGTCAGTTTTGCCTTCTTCTGACTTAACAGAGAAATAGCGGACACGCTCAATTGCATTCAAGACACCATAAAGCTGTGAGCCGTTGATCGCATCAGTAGAAGTAGCAGAAATATCGCCAGGGGATACATTGATGATTTGGCGTTCATAACCTCTAGAACCAACAGACACAACATCACCGGCATCGGTAGTTGCACCGCCCGCCCAAGTGTAGGTCACGCCCATGATTTCACGTTGAACGTATGACCGACCTTCTTTATCGGTTTTAGAAGCCGTACCCAAAGCTACAGAGTTCAGCAAAGTTGCCTTTGCACCTGTACCCACAGCCACACCACCAAATGAGGAGGCTTGAGACCTTGTACCAACAGCCAAAGATAAATCGGAAATAGCATTGGCTTGAACACCCAAGGCAACAGAGCCTTGACCGGCCAATGTAGTCGGATAGCCACTAATCGTATCACCGCTCATCTTCGTGTAGATCGTACCTAAATTCTTACCAGCCAGCGCGTAACGCTCTCTAACACTACCGTCTGCATTGTAATAAACAAACTGGTCAGAAGCGTTACCGGAATATAGAGTACTTGTTACCGCCACCAAATCGTCACCACCAATGGCAACAGATGAGTTGCCATTAGCCACAACATTACCACCAATGGCAATAGATTGGTCACCGCGTGCCCATGCACCTTCAGGTCTACCTTCTGTATTAGTATCTCTGTGATTACCCGAACCGATGGCAATCGACTGGCTTACATTTTTTGCAGTTTTATCACCTACACGCGCAGTATTACCGATAGCAATATTATTAGTCGTTGCGCTAGTTGGATTCTGAATCTCTAGCCCAGCTTCACGACCAATTGAGATTGCTCCCCAGCTACTTGCATTAGCTTCCAAACCAATTGCAATGGCACTCGCAGCCACATCTCTGCTACCTGGGGTTTTTGTAACAACACCAGGAGAGCTTGCAACTGCACCTCTACCGATGGCAATAGTGTTTGCACTTTGAGCCTGTGCCGAACTACCTACAGCGATAGATTCCGTAATCTTACCTACCGCATTCGTACCGATTGCAATGGCATTCTCTGCATTTGCAGAAGCCTCGCTACCAACACCGATTGCAACTCCATTACTTCCTCGAGAAACACTGGATTGGCCTAAAGCAATAGAGCCTATACCAAATGCTTGTGCTGAATTGCCTAATGCCGTTGTACCCGTATTATTGGCAAGAGCATTCTTACCTACCGCTGTCGCTTGAGTACCGCTTGCCTTAGAATCGGCACCAAGCGCTGTTGAATCTGTAGAAGCGGCATTGGCACTTTTACCTATCGCTGTTGCATGTGAACTACTTGCACTTGTATCTGCACCCATCGCAACAGCATGAGTTTGAGTAGCCTTGGCATTTGTACCAACAGCAAGGCTGTTATTATGTGTTGCATTTGCACTCGTACCTACCGCAACTGCGCCATTAGCCGCCGCATTAGCTGATGCTCCTACTGACAAAGCACCAATACCGGTCGCTGTTGCACCACTAACCGCAGTAGCACTGGTCGGAGGATCAACCGCAATTTGTCCTCGTCCCGCAGTTGCCGCATACGAATTACCTGCACCCAAAAGAGCTGCCGAAATCACTGTCAATCTGAAAACTGTCGCGATACCATTTTTACCGGATTCAGCAGATACTTCTGTACTATTTTGTTCTGCGGACGATTTCACACGGCCTTTGGCCAATTCGGACGTTACAACGAAAGATTGAATCGTACGGTTCCAAACGACTTTAAATATCTTATTCATTAGTGTGTCTTTCTCTTTTTATGATGGATAAAAGCGTAGGCGTGAGCATGACGCTACTTTAAAAAATCATTGCGGAGGATTTCCCAGCAAATACTTACTTCGAGATGACGTTTATTGTCACTTTGAGACGAAATTTAGGCCTTTGACTATCTCGCAACAGGATAGTATTTCATACTTACAAAATATCCGCTAGTCAAAAATATCAACCGATTATCTTTAATTTTTAAACAAAATCATGAAGCTTAAACAGAAAAACCAATGATTAAAAGTTCTCCGGCCATGTTTTTATTAACAAGTATAATGTTGTATTCCATCGACAAGTCATCAGCAATCACAGTAATCATGCAAGCAACGTGCCAATTGCTCGGAATTTTATTTAAAATGAATTATTTTTAAAAAAAATGGGAAAGGCCGTCTGAAAGATTTCAGACGGCCTTTAATGAAATGATATTGAACAACTACTTGCTTGAATGATTTGTTTCTTAAACTATCAATATGCTTTTAATACGTCATAGAAAGAATACGCATATCCCTACTTATACAGACGCGGATGGTTTTACAAACCGAATACGGCAATATCGCCCTTGCCTTGACGAATCAGCTCGGTACCATCGGTCATATCAATAACCGTTGTCGGCTCAGTACCGCACCAGCCGCCATCAATAACCAAATCAACAGCATGCTCAAGACGATCTCGTATTTCGTATGGATCGGTCAATGGCTCTTCGTCTTCGGGCAGCATGAGGGTGCAACTTAAAATAGGTTCGCCCAATTCTTGCAAAAGCGCCAAGGCAGTAGCGTTATCGGGAACACGCAGGCCGATGGTTTTGCGTTTGGGGTGAAGCGTGCGATTGGGTACTTCTTTGGTTGCCTGCAGGATAAAGGTGTAGCTGCCGGGCGTAGCTGCTTTGAGCTGGCGGAATTGGGCATTATCTACTTTGGCGTAAGTACCCAATTCGCTCAAATCGGCACACATCAGAGTCAAATGGTGTTTTTGATCGATTTTGCGAATCGTGAGAATGCGCTCCATCGCATTTTTGTCGCCCAGTTTACAGCCAAGCGCATAGCAGGAATCCGTAGGGTAAACGATAACGCCGCCACTGCGGACAATATCGGCGGCTTGCTTGATGAGGCGGTCTTGGGGATTATCGGGATGGATGGCGAAAAATTGTGCCATGTTTTTTTCCTTATCATTCTAATGGTTTGTTGTTTGATATTTTAAAACTAATTTGGCCGTCTGAATATTGGATTTCCACCACCATGAATGGATTTAGCCTTAGCTACAACACGGCTGCACCCAGTGATACCTTATATATAATTTTGATTTACCGGCCGATATCGAAAGTCAATTTAATACACTATATAATGCATTATTTTGTTTGAAAGTCATCTCAATGTCTGCTTCTTCCCTACCTTCCCGCCGCTTGTCTGTTGCACCCATGCTCGATTGGACAGACAGACACTATCGCTTTATGGCGCGACAAATTACACGCAATGCTTGGCTTTATAGCGAAATGGTCAATTCAGGCGCGGTGGTTTACGGAGATAAAGACCGCTTTTTGAGTTTCAACGAAGGCGAGCAACCGGTAGCTTTACAGCTTGGTGGCTCAGATCCGCATGACTTGGCAATCGCTGCCAAAGCGGCTGAGGCGTATGGCTATAACGAAGTCAACCTAAATTGCGGCTGCCCCAGCCCACGCGTTCAAAAAGGCGCTTTCGGCGCTTGCCTGATGAATGATGTAGATTTGGTGGCAGATTGTTTGAACGCGATGCAGGATGCAGTTGAAATCCCGGTAACAGTCAAACACCGCATCGGCGTAGATAGACAGACAGAATATCAAGTCGTGGCAGATTTTGTAGGAACACTTCGCGAAAAAACAGCCTGCCGCACATTTATCGTCCATGCGCGCAATGCTTGGCTGGACGGTTTATCCCCGAAAGAAAACCGCGAAGTTCCGCCACTCAAATATGAATATGTATATCGCTTAAAACAAGAGTTTCCCGACTTGGAAATTTTGATTAACGGCGGCATCACAACCAACGAAGAAATCACCGAGCATCTGAAATTTGTCGATGGCGTCATGATCGGGCGCGAGGCTTATCACAATCCAATGCTGATGCGCGATTGGGATGCACTGTTTTACAACGACACACACGCACCAATCCAATACGCAGATTTAGCAGCTTGGCTATACGCATACAGCCGCGAACAAATCACCTTAGGACGCGGCACTATCCTACGCCACATTGTCCGCCATGCACTAGGCTTGATGCACGGCCTAAAAAATGCCCGCACTTGGCGCCGTATGCTCTCAGATGTCGCCTTGCTGAAAGACAACGACGGCAGCCTGATTCTAGACGCATGGAAAGAAGTAGAACGCGTAAATATTTGGGACTAATGCCATATCGTGCGAATAAATGAAAGGCCGTCTGAAACATCAAATGGAGACCTTTGCAAAATTCCCCAAAATCCCCTAAATTCCCAC
>NZ_JAPWBB010000032.1:0-5117 GCF_041433235.1 Neisseria sp. 27098_8_112
GGTCTCCTATTGCCTTGATGCACGGTTGCTTAGGTTAAAACTTCATCTCCAAAGTCAGGGTGTAATTTCGTCCCGGTGCGGCGTAGCGGTTATACCTGCCGACATTATTGTGCCTATTGACCGCTCCTTCGGCAGTCTGCCTTACAGACTCCCAAGTGGTATACCGGTAGTTGAAGAGGTTATACACGCCTGCGCGCAGGGTCAGGTGTTTCTTGATATTGTAATATCCGGAAACATCCGTAACATGCCAAGGCCGCGTCCGCCGTGATGCTGCTTTTTTAGCATTGGCATTACCGTTCAACAGCGCCTGGCTGCCTAGCAGTTCGTCAACAGATTTTGCCTTGGAATAAGTAAACATCGTATTGATGCCCCATATTCCGTCAGGATGGTCGTAACCCAAACCCAATACATATCGTGAAGGTTGGACGGCATCAAAAAGATATGAAGTTACAAACGTCCTGTCGGCGCGTATATCGGCATCTTTGACCTTGATACGGTTATAGGCAAGCGTGGAATACAACCCGTCCGGCAACCCGCCCCATACACCGTGCCAATCGATTTTACCCAAAATATTGATACCGGCTATCCGTGCATTTTGAGCATTTCGGTATCCGGGGTCGCCAGAAGCCGAAGTTTGCCCGTTTTGAGTTCGGGTTTCATAACCGAATGCAATCAGGTCGCGATAAGCATTGTTGAAATAGCTGGCTTCCAAATTGCCGAAGTCCCCTTTAAATACAATACCTGTCTCTCTATTAAAGGATTTTTCCGGTTTCAGATCCAACGTTTTCAAAGACTCCCCGGCTCTCCAGCCGTACATTTCGGCAAATGACGGTAGACGGAAGCCCGTAGAAGCGCGATAAGTCAAATCCATCCAGGTGAAAGGCTTGAGGACTACGCCTGCGTTCCAAGAAAGGTTGCGGTGAGTGCCGGTAGAGACACTCTTATCTTCCGAATGCGTACTGCGGTAATCGTAACGTATGCCTGCTCCGACATCCGCCCACCTGCCCAAACGAACATTGTCTTGAACGGCTGCATAATAACCGTTGCCGCCGATATTCCTCGGTGTGCAGTCTGTATAGGTGTTATTGCCGAAACGGCATATCGGCGATGTATTGACCGTGGTCTTGCCGATAGACACCCAATACGGTTTGCCTTGGCTTCCGTTGGGTGACTGCGCCCCTTCCGGGATTTTCGATCCATATGCCTGAACTGCGTTTTGAAGATAATAATCGCTGTGGGACAATTGCGACTTAAAGCGGTCGTACCCTAGATTGATACTCAAATTGTGACGGATTTTGGCCGTATCAAATGCCTTTTTAAATACTGCTTGGAACAGGTTTCGGCTTTCTTCATAAATCATCCGGTCGGATTTATAGAAGGAATACGGTTTATTGCCGTCGGGACGGCAATTTTTATCCGAACCGTCGTGAGAGCAATGCGTCTGCTGCAAACGGTTGTCCAAATCTATACCTTGCCGGTCATAAGAAAGTCGGGCGTAATCGGCCCAGGTATCCTTGTCAGCATTATGGTAAACATATTCGACCCCATACCGGTTTTTAGTATGGCGTTCATCATAAAACACGCCGGTACCGTAACCGATACCCTGCAATGTACCGCCCTCTCCCTGAACAAACAGCCTTTCGGCCTTATTATTGCCCGAATATTTGCCAAAGCCGCTCGGCGTACCGTTTCTCCGGACACTTTCATTTAGATCGGCCTCGGTAAAATAGGCAGGAACAGTCATATCCCGTGTATCAAAGGTCTGCTGCGTACGTTCAACAACGGCTCCGACATAATGGCGGTTGTCCAAATGCCAACCCGGTCGGAACAGCCATGATTGGCTGCCATACTCAAGCGGGTCCGCAAGGAAGCGGCTGGGGCCGGTATAATCCTGCGTACTGACGGTTTTGCGCTCATCTTTGGCCAAAGCATCTTTTTTCGCATTGTCTTTACAGGCCGCATATCCATTGGAACATTCCTCTTCGACAATGAAATTTGCGTACGGATGGGTATCCTCGACCGGCATCAGCCGGTTGAAACTCTGCACACCTTTACCAGCATCTTTATGCGCATGGATTTCCTGCCCCCGCCGTTTAGTATAAATAAGGAGGGCTTCCGCGCCGCCGCTGCGTCCTGCAAGCGCAAGGGACTGTGTCAGGGCATGGTCTTTTCCAGAATAGGCAGTTTTACTCTGAATGCCCCACTGTTTTCCCTCTCCGATAATGTCGGCTGCGGTTTTGGTTTGAAATGCGACCGAACCTGCCAATGCGCCGTTTCCGTATTCTGATGAATTCGAACCCTTGCTGATTTCAACGGCCTTAACATTTTCATACTCAATTTCATTGATTGCGCCGCTGCTGCCCGCCGTCCTCGTCCCACCCAATGCCGCCTGCGCGGTGTAGGACTGTATTTGCGAAACGCCGTCTACCGTTAAGGAAACGCGGTTTTTATCCATGCCGCGTATTGAATAGCCGGAACTTGCGCCCCGACCCTGTTCGACCACGGCAATACCCGGATCGTAACGGGTCAGGTCTCGGATATTCAAAACCTGTTCTTTACTTAGCGTCTCGGAAGATTTGACCAGCTTGCCCAGCCCGGTTACTTCGTTATCACGGCGGGTTTTCTGTTTTTTCGCATTGACCTGCACGGTATCGAGCTGCTTTTCCCACACTTGTCCAGACGGTAAAACATCCGCATAAGCAGGCAGCGCAGTCATCAGCGACAGGCATAAAATATTTAATCGGAACAAATGTTGCTGTTTCATATCATTTCTCTACTTACTGCCTTCAGACGGCATTTAAAGCCGATATGCCGTCTGAAGAACTTTCCTCTGTCAACCGGCAGACCAGTTTACCGGACAAGCTGTTGGCGTTTCGTACCGAATACCACTGCCGCCTTGCCGCTTTCTCCCTCCAATGTATTTCCGGAGAACGATCCGCCCATCTCAATGGCGGTTTTGCCGTAGAAGCCGCCGGACACATCTGCACGGATATTCGTCCGTTTCGGATCGATGGTATTTTTCGGATCTAATGCAAAGCCGTTTTCACCGGTTTTCGCCACACCTGAAAAACCGTTGCCCTGAATCGTGGCAGTGATGGTGAATACGGGGGCAATGCGGTCTTTCGCCGTCAGCATACCGTTGAGGGTTTTCTCGGCAAAATTAACTTTAAACTCCGCCCGGTTACCGCCTTCCTTATTGGAAGGTTCGGCACTCCAGCTCGTACCATTAACAATAGTACCCGACCATGTACCGCGATATACAGCCTCTCCCGCCGTTACAGGCATATCGGAAACCGGCGTACGGCTGCCCTGCAGGAACATATCGTGCGAACCGCCGTGTTCCAACACCCCGAAATGCAGGTAATCCAAATTGGAGCAGCATACCGACACCTTCACACCGTCTTTCTCAAATACATGCTGGAATGCCGTCTGAGTGCCTTCGGACGGCACAAGCGCAAGCTCTACGCCGTCAATCAGCAGTTTGGCCACGTTGCCAAAGCTGTCTATCTGTTTTTTCACAAAATCTGCACCGATGCGGTAAGCGTCCATAAAGGTTTCAGCCAATGGTTTTTCTGCACCGTCTTTCTGTTTCGCGCTGAATACGGCAAGCACTTTCTTATCGTTTGCCAAAAACTTGCCGCCCAACTCATCGCCCTGAGGCCCGTAGAAACCACCTTCCAGACTATCAGAATCAGAAACAAAGGGATGACCGTTCTCAGTATCTTTATCAGCTGCCAACGCCTTGCCGTTAAAACGGTTTCCGTGAAGATCCGCCTTAATATCATATCGCTTGACCCGCTTGTCTTTATTTTCGGTTTCGTTATGGGTAATCCGGTTATTGCGGTAGAGCACGCCGGTCATAGTCTTGGCGGCGAAATCCACCTCAAACTCGCTGGTCAGCCCGAAATCGGTCTGACCTTTCGGTGCCTCGCTTTCATTGCGCAACACATCCGCTTCCTCGGCAGACAAAGCCCCGTACCTATCCCCCGCTGGCGGACTACCCAACTGGGGAAACTTCTGTTTTTCCTTGGCATCGGTTACATAATCCCAAGTACCTTTGTAAATCGCCTTGCCCGTCGGCAGAGCTTGGGAAGGATTGCTGCCTTTGTAGAAAAGGTAGCCGTCCGGACCGAAAAGGGCGATATTGTTTTTGGGATCGATTTTATTGGCACCGTTGCGGTAGATATAGCCCGAGCGGACATACTTGAATTTCGTGTATCCTTCCACGCGGCTTTTGCCGTCGCCCGTTGTGATGGATTCGTTCAGCGTACCCTTATCCATCGCAAAAATCTCATTCTTTTGGGGAAACTCACCCGGCTCACCCGTACCTAATTTCTCCCAATCCGCTTCTGATAATGCCTTATGATCTTCTTTATTTTTCGGGTGCCAGTTCCGACGCGGTATTTTGGCTGCAAAACCGTAAACCGGACGGTCGTTTTCCGCCGCCTGCGCTTCATCGGGTTTTACCGGTTTTTCAGTCTGTTCGTCTTGGTATTTCGGTGCTTCGGACTGCGGGTTGTGCTGTTTCGTTTCCACGCTGTCCAAATCGAAACTGCCGCCGCCCGCGCAGGCAGAAAGCAGCAGCACAGGCAGGATACCGGCTGCTTGGGCAATAAGTGAATTTTTCATATCAACTTTTTTAAAAATGATAATAGTTTATATTTTATTAACTTAAAATGTAATTTGCAAACATTTTCTGACGTACCTTCACAAAAAACACCCGCACATCCCTACTCCGGATATGCGGGTGTTTGAGCAAACCTTGCCTAACCCAAAGACACCATTTCAATCTGCTCCATCGTCCTACCCAGAAAACGTTCGCCTATCATTCTGAATTTCAAAGGAATATCGCTGACATAAAAACGATAGTCGGGATTATTGTTGTCAGTATTGAGTAATCCCTCCTGCGCAAGGACGCGTGCTGTTTCTTCAGCCGTCGTAATTGCAGAATCAACCAACGCGACATTACCCGCCTCCCTACCGATTAAGGGCTTGAGCAAGGGAAAGTGCGTGCAGCCCAACACCAGCGTATCGATGCCGTCTGCAAGCAATGGTTTGAGGTATTCGCATACGATCAGGCGGGTAACTTCATGTTTCAACCAACCTTCCGCATCGGT
>NZ_JAPWBB010000033.1:0-3519 GCF_041433235.1 Neisseria sp. 27098_8_112
ATCCCAAGAGAGATGACCGATAAGGACGGCAACCTCTTGTGGTTCGGGGATTATTACGGCTGGGGCAAACTGAAGGGCGAGACGAACGTAACGGGAACGGCGTACCAACCGTTCAGGTTACAGAACCAATATGCCGACCGTGAAACAGGGTTGCATTACAATTTTTTCAGGTACTACGAGTCTGATGCGGGTCGGTTTGTAAATCAGGATCCGATTAGGCTTTCAGGCGGAGAGAATCTGTATGCGTTTGCACTTAATATTCAAGGATGGGTTGACCCATTAGGGTTAGCAAAAAATAGAGGACGCGTTCAGGCACAAGGAACGCATTTAGAAGAATCTGTTTCTTGGGATACAGATGAGCCTGTTACTGTAAAAGATGTTCAAGATAAACTCGAAGAACTAAAAAGAAAACTCTCAAAGAGAGATCTAAAAGATAGAGAAGAAGCTTTTAAGAAAGCCAAAAATTTTATAGAAAATGGAAATAATTGCAATGGATTAGATGCCCCTATATCAAAAACTTTCATGGTAAAAGGAACTAAACATGAACGTGTTGATATTGAAATTATTTCAGGAAAAATTGACCCAAATTCTTGAATATTTAGAAAGTTTAAACATGATGAATAAATATGAAAAATGGTATGAGAATATTGATGAATATAGTAAATTAGAACAATATATTGAAAATATATTTGTAAAATTACTTAATATAAATTCAATCAATAGAGAAAAATGGATTTTTCCATACTTCAAAACTACGTATTCTGATGGCACGTCATTTATGGATGGGAATCCCATTTTTTCAGCACGAGCTCCCAATGAAAAAAAAATTATAAAAATCATTGTAGATGATAATTATGATGCTATATATGATTTTAATAGCTCATTTGATGAAAATTTACTGTATACAGTGATAGTTCCTATTAAATTAATTGATAATATAGATGTTTTAATAACAAGTTTTCTACTATCAGAATAGCAAGCCGTAGCCCGCATGAAACCTCCAATCCTGACGTAGGGCGTGTGCTGTACGCACGCACGCGGTTTCTGTTCAAACGACCTCAGTCCCGACTCGGGGTGAGCGTCCCCCTTCAGGCTACCTGAAAAAGTGCAGGCTGCTTTCAAAGCCCCAAAACAGCTCAAAAGCAGCCTGCACATTCAAAACAAGCAGTAGCCGCACAAATCTTCCGCCCTAAGGTCAAACCATACCCTACCCCCTCTCCCGTGGGAGAGGGTCGGGGAGAGGGCAAAACGACCGCGCCGCTTTCAGCCGACCTCAATCCCATCACCGACAACCGCCTGAAGACCTACAACGGCACGACCTATTACTACGACCACTTCGGCAACCTGATCCACCGCGAACTGGCCAACGGCGAAGTGCAGAACTATTTCTACGATCTGTATGACCAACTGGTTAAAGCGGAAATCTTCAAAAAAGACGGTACGAAAGAGACTTGGACATACAGCTACGACGCCTTGGGCAGAAGGATAGGCAAAGGCCGTCTGAAAAACGAAGAAGTTTCAGAAACGTCATTCCCGCATGATTTAGGCGGGAACGGCCTCGAAAACCAAACCCGCTTCGTTTGGGACGGCAGCCACCTCTTGCAGGAAGTCCAACCGGACGGCAGATATACCTATATCTACACCGACCCGGATTCCTACGAACCCTTGGCACAGGTACACAATTGGACAACCGAAAACGGCGAAAGCCGACAACAAACCCACTACTTCCACTGCGACCAAATCGGTATCCCGAGAGAGATGACCGATAAGGACGGCAACCTCTTGTGGTTCGGCAACTATACCGGCTGGGGTCGTCTGAAATTCGTTTGGGACAGCAGCCACCTCTTGCAGGAAGTCAAACCGGACAGCAGGTATACCTATATCTACACCGACCCCGACAGTTACGAACCGCTGGCACTGGTACATAACCGGACCAACGAAGACGGAGAAAGCGGCCAACAAACCCACTACTTCCACTGCGACCAAATCGGCATCCCAAGGGAGATGACCGATAAGGACGGCAATTTGCTGTGGTTCGGCAACTATACCGGCTGGGGCCGTCTGAAAGAGGAAACCAAGGTAACGGATAGCGCATACCAACCCTTCCGCCTGCAGAACCAGTATTGCGACTGTGAAACAGGGCTGCATTACAATTTCTTCAGGTACTATGAACCTGATGCGGGTCGGTTTGTGAATCAGGACCCGATTGGGTTGGAAGGTGGAGATAACCTGTATACACTTATGCCAAATGCCATGGAGTGGATTGATCCTTTAGGACTTGCACCAAAAGCAGGAGATATAAAAGCATTACAAACAGGAGGCAATGGTACCGTTGTATCAGTAAAAAGCAAGGCTGATGCAGATACGTTATTAAAAGCAGCATTTCCAGATGCTCAAAAAGTGAGAGGCATCGGCCCAGAAGATGCCAGTGACGCACGAAGGTTAAATAAAAGAATTGCTTTCAAAAAGGCTGATGGGAAAGTACATTACCATAAAGATTATGCCATGGATAAAGCAACAGGACGTTGTAAAGGACATGATGATCCACAAGGAACAGGACATGGAAAGTACCCGCATATAAATATTAGACGTCCGGATGGGAAACAAGTGCGTATTGATATTATAGGAAAATAGATATGTTAAATTTAACTAATTTACAAACAAAAGGATATGATGAACTTATTGAAATTGATGGAGAGGTTGTTTATCAAGTATTTGCTATTAAGAAAAATAATGGAACTTATAGCACATATTACTATACAGTACCAAAAAATAAATTGGATCAGGCTGAAGATTATGAGATAGAAGAATTTAATGAATTTAATGAACTTGAATTAGCTATAAAACATATTCAATCAAAAGGAGCTAATCTATCAAGATTTAATATATTTAAAGGCAATAAGCCTCTTTAAGACCTTTTTTAGACCATAGGTTGGGTCGAGCCCCAACAAAACATCAAGGTTGAGACCTTTGCAAAATTCCCCAAAATCCCCTAAATTCCCACCAAGACATTTAGGGGATTTCTCATGAGCACCTTCTTCCAGCAAACCGCCCAAGCCATGATTGCCAAACACATCGACCGTTTCCCACTATTGAAGTTGGATCAGGTGATTGATTGGCAACCGATCGAACAATACCTGAATCGTCAAAGAACCCGTTACCTTAGAGACCACCGCGGCCGTCCCGCCTATCCCCTGTTGTCCATGTTCAAAGCCGTCCTGCACGGACAATGGCACAGCCTCTCCGATCCCGAACTCGAACACAGCCTCATCACCCGCATCGATTTCAACCTGTTTTGCCGTTTTGACGAACTGAGTATCCCCGATTACAGCACCTTATGCCGCTACCGCAACTGGCTGGCGCAAGACGACACCCTTTCCGAATTGCTGGAACTGATCAACCGCCAACTGACCGAAAAAACCTAAAAATAGAGAAAGCATCTGCTGCTGTCGTTGACGCCACCATTATTCAGACCGCCGGCAGCAAACAGCGCCAGGCCATAGAAGTCGATGAAGAAGG
>NZ_JAPWBB010000034.1:0-3146 GCF_041433235.1 Neisseria sp. 27098_8_112
GGTACGTTGCACCGTAAATTCCGCTACGCCTGGGCAGCCTATTTTGGTCTGATTAAAGTGAGTGCGCAAAGCCACCTGAAGGCGATGTGTTTGAACCTTTTGAAAGCCGCCAACAGGCTAAGTGCGCCTATTGCTGCCTAAAAGGCGGCCGGATGCCTGCTTAATCAGGTATCCAAGAGGGATTAAGGGGGAATTTGAGTAGAATCAGTGGATATTTGAAATAAAAACAGCCGAAAACCTGTTTTGGGCTTCGGCTGTTGAGGAAAGGGCTATTTTGCAAAGGTCTCATAGGTGTATTGATCGCCGAGCATGACCCAGCCGCCTGCGGGCGCATCTTCTATAGCGGAGCCAAGCTTCCCGAAAGAGAGGATGCTGTCGTTGCCTTTGCGGATGGCGGGTGTACCGTCGTCTGAAAAAGTGGTGCAGCCAACGAGAAGGAATACTGCGGATAAAAAGGGGAAGACGTATGTTTTCATAATGTTTGTTTGAAGGTATTTAAAATCAGGCAAATGGGGGAATACTCAATCCGAATTGTTCCAACAAGCCGACCGTTTCGTAAACGGGCAGGCCCATCACGCCTGTAAAGCTGCCTTGCAAATGCTCGACAAACACGCTGCCCAAACCCTGAATGCCATACGCGCCCGCTTTGTCCATCGGTTCGCCGCTTCGGATATAGGCGGATATTTCTTCGGCAGACAAGGTTTTGAAACGTACATCGCTGGTTTGTAAAACGCCGCGCGTTTTCCCTTGCCAATATATGCATACGGCAGTCAGCACCTGATGTGTCTGCCCTGAAAGCCGGGCGAGCATTTCGGCTGCTTGGGCTTCGGTTTCCGGTTTGCCGAGAATGTGGTTTTGATAGGCGACCGTAGTGTCGGCGGTCAGAATCGGATATTCGGGCGACGCGTCGTGTGTGGCAAACCATTGCTCGACGGCGGCGGCATTTTTTTCCTGCGCCATACGTTGCACATAATCGGCGGCTTTTTCGTCGGAATGCGGCGTTTCGTCGATGTCGGCAGGGATACGGATAACTTTGAATCTTAAGTTTTCCAGAATTTCGCGGCGGCGCGGGCTACCGGAGGTAGGTAGAGTGTGTGCATAAAACTTTCTTTTTTAGGGGATATAAGGTCGTCTGAAAATTATTTTGACTGTTTGTGTTGGCCGGACAGGCGCACATAATGCGCAGAAGAATATTTCAAAAATTCTTTTTCTTTTTCGGTCAGCGGGCGGACTTGTTTGACGGGCGAGCCGACATAGAGATAGCCGCTTTCCAAACGTTTGCGTGGCGGCACCAAGCTGCCTGCGCCTATCATCACGTCGTCTTCAATGACGGTATCGTCCAGAATAATTGTACCCATCCCGATCAACACACGATCGCCGATGCGGCAGCCGTGCAGCATGACTTTGTGTCCGACGGTTACGTCTTCGCCGATGATAAGGGGCGAACCTTCAGGCTTTTCCGCGTTTTTGTGCGAAACGTGCAAGACACTGCCGTCCTGTACATTGCTGCGCGCGCCGATGCTGATGCTGTTCACGTCGCCGCGCAACACGGCATACGGCCAAACGGATACGTCTTCGGCAAGCGATACTTCGCCGATGATGACGGAGGTCTCGTCGATGAGGCAGGATTCGTGGATTTGGGGAGTATGGTCTAAGAAGGGACGGATAGGGTTCATGTTGTTTCTTTCTTTTTGATAGTGTGGCAGGTTTCAGACGACCTGCGGCTCGGTATGGCGAAAGCATGCCGTTTTGACGCAGGTGAGGCAAGGGCGGTGTCTCCCGAGATGTCGTCATGTCTTTGTAAACAATATTTTTTATGGTTATAGAACCATTTTCCGTTAGGCCTGCATCTCTTGTTTACCGAAGGTGGAAAATTGTCCTTTATTATCTTGTAGTTACAAGTAGCTGCAAATCATTCTCTTGCCATTTGAATTGGAATGATATATATTTTAAAAAAATATTTCATAAAATAACGAAACCCGATGGTTTGTTTTCAAACAGGTTTGGTGGGTTTCCAATCTCACAAACCTTGGCTTTCATCCCATATCCGTTTTCAAATCTATCTAATCCACCTTGTTTAAATAAAGGCGGCCGGAAGGTCGTCTGAAACTGTATGAAGTATATTCACATGAGCGAAACACAAGAGCTGACTTTTGCCAAACGGCTGAAAGAGCAGACTACAACTATTCACGATAGCGTGGACAACTTGGTTATGTCTGTCGAGCCGTTTACCAACAAAGAGAATTACATCAAATTTTTGAAACTGCAATCCGTGTTCCACAAAGCGGTCGATCATATTTATAAAGACTCCGAGTTGAACAAAGCCATTCCTGAGCTGGAATACATGGCGCGTTACGACGCGGTAACGCAAGACTTGGCTGATTTGGGCGACAAACCTTACGAATACGGTAAACCGCTGCCGCATGAAACCGGCAACAAAGCCATCGGTTGGCTGTATTGCGCCGAAGGTTCCAATTTGGGCGCAGCATTTTTGTTTAAACACGCGCAAAAACTGGATTACACCGGCGAACACGGCGCGCGCCACCTCGCCCCCCATCCGAACGGCCGCGGCAAACATTGGCGTGCTTTTGTCGAGCATCTGAATGCTTTGGGTTTAAGTCCTGAAGCTGAAGCCGAAGCGATTCAAGGTGCAAAAGATGCATTTGCGTTCTACAAAGTCGTTCTGCGCGAAACATTTGACCTGCCTGCAGGTGCGGAAGCTCCGGAAGGCTTTGTTCCGCACCGTCATTAATGGTTTGACGATATAAGTAGAGGTCGTCTGAAACACATCTGTATACGCGGATTCATAAATTCTGTTTTCAGACGACCTTCATGCTGGTGTAAGTGTTGTATTGTTTGGTTATCCGCATCTGCGGTATTTTTTAATTGGTTTGATGTAAATAGTTATCAAATATTTTATCACCATCATTCCAAAATACCATTATCACATTCAGGAGTTTTACCATGAAGGAATCATTTAAATTAAGTATGTTGGCGATTGCCTGCAGCATCGCATTGAGTGCATGTGGTTCAAGCGGTGGTGGTACGCTGTCTGCACAGCCTGCACCGACCCCGCAGCAGCCGGGCAATAATTCCGGCTCGGGCGGAGGAGGTGATTCAAAACAAACAGAAGACGCTAAGAAAGC
>NZ_JAPWBB010000035.1:0-2720 GCF_041433235.1 Neisseria sp. 27098_8_112
TATTACTACGACGACCTCGGCAACCTGATCCACCGCGAGCTGGCTGACGGCGAAGTGCAGAACTATTTCTACGACCTGCACGACCAACTGGTTAAAGCCGAAATCTTCAAAAAAGACGGTACGAAAGAAACTTGGTCCTACACCTACGACGCCTTGGGCAGAAGGATAGGCAAAGGCCGTCTGAAAACCAGTCAGGAAGTTTCAGACGACCTCGAAAACCAAACCCGCTTCGTCTGGGACGGCAGCCATCTGCTGCAAGAAATCCACTTGGACGGTAGGTATACCTATATCTATACCGACCAAGAGTCCTACGAACCGCTGGCGCAAGTCCACGATTGGACGAACGCAGAAGGAGAAAACCAACAACAGACCCGCTACTTCCACTGCGACCAAATCGGCATCCCGCGCGAGATGACTGATAAGGACGGCAACCTCTTATGGTTCGGCAACTACACCGGCTGGGGTCGTCTGAAAGAGGAAACCAAGGTAACGGATAGCGCATACCAGCCGTTCCGCCTGCAAAACCAGTATGCCGACCGTGAAACGGGGCTGCATTACAACTTCTTCAGGTATTACGAGCCTGATGCGGGTAGGTTTGTGAATCAGGATCCGATTGGGTTGATGGGTGGGGATAATCTGTATTGGTTTGCGCCAAATGTTCAAATGTGGTTAGATCCCTTGGGTTTATTAGGAATTCCACATTTTAATGGTAGACGAGGAGAGGCCCGTGCTCTATTTGATGTTGCAAGAAATGGATTCAAAAATATTCGAACACAAGTACCCATGACTGTGAATGGGCAAAATATTATTGCTGATATTGTTGCTGAACGTGGCGGAAAGACTTATGTATTTGAATCAAAATTTGGCTCAGGTAGGCTTACTAAAAATCAACGAGCATCAAACGCGTTTCCAACTGGTCGTTGTGCAAATGCAAATACATCAAGAAAAGGAGGAGGAACTATTTTAACTTCTAAAGGCAAAGTTGTTAATGTAAATGGAAGAGATATAACATTTATTTTATTGAGGTATAAAAAATGAAGAAAAAAATATTAAATAGCTTCTGCTCATATTTGGAAGCTAACCATATTTCATTTAAAAAACACGATTGTATTATTTCACTTTTTTTTAATGACATTTTTTTTGGAAAAATTAACTTCCAATTTAAAAAAGGTAAGCATGTAAAAATTGGGGCATTATGCTCATTTTCTATCGTTTCTTATATAAATGAGCAAAATATTCTAGACCAAAAATTTATAGAATTAAGTACAATTATCCCAAAATTTTATCCTGAAATAAACGATATTTTTGATGAAAATGACACACCAAGTAATTTTAAAGTACATGGTTCAGAACTTGGAAAATTTGATTCTATTTTTAAAGATTTTGGCATTATTTCTTTATATCCAGAAACATCCGAAAATGAAATAAATGAGATAATTATTGCTATATTCGATAATTATGTATTACCAATGAAAAATTATTATTTCGGAAGTAATTTAGCAATAGAGGATATTTTAAAAAATCCTTCCTCATATAAATACCCGCTATCTACAATTTTACTAATAAGTCATTTACATAACTTGGAAATTAATAATTTCTTAAACATAAAAAATCCTAAAAAATTCCCTGACTCAAAGAATATATCTAAAATTTTAGATTTATTATTCACACATAAAAAAAATATTGAGATCAGCGATGATAGCAATGGTAAAAATGACCAACAAGCAGAACTAGATTGAGTTAGCAAGCCGTAGCCCGCATGTAGGGTGCGTATCCCAAGGCACGCACGCGGTTTCTTTTCCAATGATTTATTCAGGCCGTCTGAAAAAACTTTTCAGACGGCCTGAGCAATAATGTTTTTGTTCTTTAACAATTCAATTTTCCTAGGTGCCGCCCATCCCCTTCCCTCTCTTCGCCGACCTGGGCGGCGCCAAGACCGTCGCCAAAGACGTCCGCCTCAACCGCAAGCCCGCCTTCGTCTTCAAGGCCAGTAAAACCAACCGCACTACCGGCGACGAACCCGCCCTTCCGGGCCGCAAGGGTGTGCTTTCCCGCACCGCTACCAAACCCGCCTGGCCGATGATGCATTCTTCTTCGGTTAAAATCCGCAAGCGCTACATCATTCGCGCCGGCGATATGTTCCACATGAACAATAAGTTCAAAAAGAAACTGCCGCCCAAACCCTGTATTTCCTGCAAAAGGGCTGCCGGTGCCGGCCGTCCGGTCAATCCGATACACGGTTTGAAGTTTTTGGAGGGTGAAACCGACTTTGCCTTTGAAGGCATTTTGCCTTTGGTATGGAGCCGCAGCTATTATTCTGACCAAGACGGTACCGGCTGGCTCGGCGAGGGTTGGAGCGTGCCGGGCTGCCAGCGCATTATCCGCGATGCGGCCGGATTAGCCTATATCGACGATCAGGGCCGTTTGTTCCCTTTGCCGGAAGTCGATGAAGATGACGAAGAACCGGTATTGTTCGAAAGCGAACAGATTTGGTTCAGTAAAAATCCGGACGGGCATTACGTCATTGCTTCGCTGGACGGTTCGATAGCGCTGCGTTTTGCGCCTTTGGTGGTGGCGGAGGACGGTTCTGATGAAGATTCCACCCTCTTCCCTTTGGTCGCGGTGGAAGACGCCAACGGCAACCATCAGCGTTTCGTCTATCATCCGCTGACCGGTCTGCCGCAATACGTCATCGACGGCAACGGCCGGGTGTTCTCGCT
>NZ_JAPWBB010000036.1:0-2285 GCF_041433235.1 Neisseria sp. 27098_8_112
GATGCGGAAGGCTATATCGAGAAATTGCACATTACCCCTGCCAATGCCCATGAGTGCAAACATCTGTCGCCTTTGTTGGAAGGGTTACCCAAAGGTACGACCGTCTATGCCGACAAAGGCTATGACAGTGAGGAAAACCGGCAACATCTGGAAGAGCGTCGGCTGCAGGACGGCATTATGCGCAAAGCCCACCGCAACCGTCCGCTGACGGAAGCGCAAACCAAACGCAACCGATATTTGTCAAAGACCCGTTATGTGGTCGAACAGAGCTTCGGTACGCTACACCGTAAATTCCGCTATGCCCGGGCAGACTATTTTGGACTGATTAAAGTGAGTGAACAAAGCCATCTGAAGGCGATGTGTTTGAACCTTTTGAAAGCCGCTAACAGGCTAAGTGCGCCTGCTGCCGCCTAAAAGGCGACCGGATACCTGATTAATCAGGTATCCAAGAGGGATTAAGGGGGAATTTGAGTAGAATCAGTGGATATTTGAAATAAAAACAGCCGAAAACTTGTGTTTAGGTTTCGGCTGTTTGGGGAAGGACTTTTTTGCAAAGGTCTCAAATGATGTTTCAGACGGCCTTTTAAATTGCAACAGACTGCTAAAGATATTTTCATTTCTCTTTAGCTACTATAACGATTAATTCATCGAATAAACCCAACACATAATCTAAGCATAAAAAAATGCGGCCTAAATTAGGCCGCATTTACTTTGCTTCGTCTTTTCAGACGGCCTTTTCAGGCCGTCTGAAAGTCAGATTACCATTGGTAACCAACTGCTGCGGTAGCACCGAAGTGACCACGTGAGTTGCCGGAAGCAGTACCTTTGATGATCCAGTTACCACCATCGGAGATGCTAGAGAAGCCGACAGCGTAACCGGTTTCACCGCGGTAGTGACCGCCACCGATAGCCAGCATGCTCTTACCTGGCAAGTAAGCTTGTGGCAGACCGGCAGTAGCCAGAGCTTGAGCCACACCTGCGCGGGCGTTGTTGTCAACCTTGTTCACATTGCTGTTCACATCGCCGAATTTTTGGTTCAGCTGGTCAACGTTAACCGCATCGGTACCGTTCTTACCTGGAGCAACATTTTTAATAGTAGTGTTGCCGGCATCGATACCACCTTGGTTGATGGTTACAGGACCTGCTTTCAGTTCGTTAGTAGTAACACTGTTAACGGTCAGATCAGGGTTCAAGCTGACTTTCAGCGCATCACCGTCTTTCTTAACGAAGATGTTTTGAACTTCTTTCTCTGAAGTCTTACCGGTTGCTTTGTCGAATACTTGAACTTTAGTACCCGCATCACCTTTAATCTGAATAGTGTTATTCAGAGGTTTGGAGATAGAGTGCTCTTTATCAACAATACCAGTCTCATCAACCAGACCGAACTCGCCAGTGTCACCTTTATCGCCTTTATCGCCTTTATCGCCTTTAGCGCCGGTTGCGCCGGTTGCGCCGGTTGCGCCAGTGTCACCTTTATCGCCTTTAGCGCCGGCTTCACCAGTGTCACCTTTATCGCCTTTGTCGCCTTTAGCGCCGGCTTCACCAGTATCACCTTTGTCGCCTTTAGCGCCTTGGTCACCTTTAATACCTTGATCACCTTTAGCACCGGTATCACCTTTGTCACCTTTAGCGCCTTGGTCACCTTTAATACCTTGATCACCTTTAGCACCGGTATCACCTTTGTCACCTTTAGCGCCTTGATCACCTTTGGCACCGGTATCACCTTTAGCACCAGTTGCACCGTCTTTAACGATGGTAGTAGTGGTGTTACCGTTACCGTCGGTGATGGTTACAGTATGAGTGCCGTTGCCGTTGTCTTTAACGTCGGCTTTGGCGTTCTTACCGTCTTTAACGATAGTGGTAGTGGTATTACCGTCGCCATCGGTGATAGTTACAGTGTGAGTGCCGTTGCCGTTGTCTTTAACGTCGGCTTTGGCATTCTTACCGTCTGCGCCAGTATCACCTTTAGCACCGGTATCACCTTTAGCACCTTGGGCACCAGTGTCACCTTTGTCGCCTTTAGCACCTTGGTCACCTTTAATACCTTGATCACCTTTAGCACCGGTATCACCTTTGTCACCTTTAGCGCCTTGGTCACCTTTAATACCCTGGTCACCTTTAGCACCGGTATCACCTTTATCACCCTTGTCACCTTTATCACCTTTTGCGGCAGCTGTGCCGTCTTTAATGATAGTAGTAGTGGTGTTACCGTTACCGTCTTTGATGGTTACAGTATGAGTGCCGTCGCCGTTGTCTTTAACGTCGGCTTCAGCGTTCTTACCGTC
>NZ_JAPWBB010000037.1:0-2041 GCF_041433235.1 Neisseria sp. 27098_8_112
GTGGGAATTTAGGGGATTTTGGGGAATTTTGCAAAGGTCTCGGCCTTTTTATTTTTAACCGAATAAAGGATTAGTAGCGGGTATGAACTTGACTGCCGATAACACCACCCAAAGCCGCACCACCCAAGGTAGAGCCGGTATCGCCACCAATCAAGTTACCTGCCACGCCACCCAATACCGCACCAGCAGCAGTGTTGCGTTGGGTTTGAGTCATATTGGCACATGCACCCAAAGAAGCGGCCAGCATGATCAAGGTCACAGTTTTTACAAAAGTTTTCTTCATGGTTTGATTCTCCATCAGAGGTTAAGCTTTATATGGAGCAGTATGGCACAACCTTTCATTAATATATTTTCTGATAAGTAAAGACAGATTAAACTAAGATAACGCTTTTGATGAACGGTTAACTTCAAAAATAAACGGCAATTCCAATAGAATATTTATAAAATTTAATATATTTGGCATAAAATTGCGCATACATCAACCGCATTCGGTAGTGATACAATGACGACTTGTCTGAATTACCGGAAACACCCGTCATGAGTATCTACGCACTGGCACACATCATCCACGTTTATTGCGCGATTGCCTTTGTCGGCGGCGTATTTTTCGAAATGCTGGTTCTCTCCGTTTTACACACCGGCCGCGTTTCGCGCGAATCACGCCGCGAAGTCGAACGTGCCATGTCCCATCGTGCCGTCCGCGTAATGCCGCCTGTCGTCATTACCTTGTTCATCAGCGGCATCGTGATGGTGTACAACCGCTACCTGCCGATACTTCACCACCCATTCGACAGCTCTTTCGGCATCATGCTGAGCATCAAAATCCTGTTGGCAATAAGCGTTTTGGTACATTTTGCCATCGCCGTTGTCAAAATGGCACGGCACACCCTCACCGTCGGCTGGTCGAAATACATACACGCCGTCGTATTCAGCCATATGCTGTTTATCGTCTTTTTTGCCAAGGCGATGTTCTACCTGTCTTGGTAAACCTTACCCATACCCCACACACAAGGATTGTTTATGACCCAATACCCGTCCGTCGGCTCGCCGATGTTTTACGGCATCTTCTTTATTGCCGTCTTAATCATGATCGCCATCGATATGGTATCGCTGAAAAAAAACGGCGCCCACAAAGTCAGCATCAAAGAAGCCCTCGCCTGGAGCGGCATTTGGGTGGCCGTATCCTGCACATTTGCAGGCTGGCTCTATTTTGAACTGGCGGGCAACCCAACTTACGGGGCCGTTGTCGCCAGAGAAAAAGTCCTCGAATTCTTCACCGGCTACGTACTCGAAAAATCCCTTGCCGTCGACAACATCTTCGTTTTTCTGATGATTTTCGGCTACTTCAAAGTCGAACCCAAATTCCAACACCGCGTCTTGCTCTATGGCGTATTCGGCGCCATTGTCCTGCGCGCCATCATGATCTTCATCGGCGCAGCCTTGGTACAACAATTTGAATGGATTTTGTACCTCTTCGGCGCATTCCTCTTATACACCGGCATTCACATGATGAAGCCCGAAGCCGAAGCTGAAGAAGACCTTTCCCAAAACAAGATCCTGACCCTGCTCAAAAAAGTCATCCCGACCAGCCAACAGTTTGACGGTGAAAAATTCTTTACCATCGAAAACGGCAAACGCATCGCTACGCCGCTTTTGCTGGTATTGATTATGATCGAATTGAGCGACGTCATCTTTGCCGTGGACAGCATCCCCGCTATTTTTGCCGTAACGACCGACCCTTTCATCGTCCTCACTTCCAACATTTTTGCCATCTTGGGCCTGCGTGCCATGTACTTTTTACTGGCAGACTTTGCCGAACGCTTTATTTTCCTCAAATACGGCTTGGCTTTCGTGTTGAGCTTTATCGGTATCAAGATGTTGATTATGCACTGGGTGCATATCCCGATTTCCATTTCCCTGTCCGTCGTCTTCGGCGCACTGGGTGCGTCCATCCTAACTTCTTTGGTGTACACGCGTCAGCAAGAGAAAAAATAATCTGCCGGAGACCTTTGCAAAATTCCCCAAAATCCCCTAAATTCCC
>NZ_JAPWBB010000038.1:0-1786 GCF_041433235.1 Neisseria sp. 27098_8_112
GCTAAGAAAGCTGAAGAGGCCAAGAAAGCTGAGGAAGCTAAGAAAGCCAATGAGGCCAATTCAGGTCAAGGTTTTGGCGGCGAAGGCAAAGTAATGGGCAAGGCTTTGGATGGCGGTGTCTTGGTAGCGAAAAAACGTGAAACCGGCGATTTGGAATATGCCAAAACCGAAGCTCCGACTGCCTCGGATAAAAACAGCGTCGTACTTGATGGTGTCGCCATTAATACCAAAGACGTTAAAGCGGGTGAGTTTACGTTGGGCGAAAAAAGTATGAACGGCGGTAAAGCCGATGCGGCACAATATGCGGTACACAGCGGCGACCTGTTGCCTGACGTTCGTTACGGCGGTGTTGCCGATGTCAGCGATCTGCGTGATGTGAAACAGGCGTTGTTTGTCCAAGGCACGCCATCAGGCAGTGATACCGTTGCAGCCCAAAGAGGGGATGCAACCTATAAAGGCATCGGCCTGCATTTCCAAAACGGACTGCCGATCAATACAAGAGGTCTGCAAGAAATTTTTGAAACCGGTTCGCAAGCCAAGCTGGCCAATCTGTATCCTGCCGCCAAAGCAACCGATGTTACCGCAAAAGTCAATTTCGACCAAAAAACCATCAATGTCAGCATCAACCGCTATTCCGATCAAACGGTTGGCGGTGGTAGTGGTGGCAACAGGATTGCAGGTGTCGTCAAATCCAATGCGCGCGATATGGCGGAAAATCTGTCTTTCAATGGCGATTTGCACGGCAACACCTTCTCCAACAAGCAAGGTACGATGCAAGGCGGATTCTTTGGCGCGAAGGCAGACCAACTTGCCGGTACATATAGTGCGGCAGGCAAAAACCAACGTGATGAAGACGTAGTGGCGCGCGGTGTGTTTGGTGCAAAACGCCAAGATGCGGCAGCTCAAGCAGGCGGACAGCCTGATGCGCCCGTAACCAAACCTGAAGTTGACGCTGCCGCAACCAAATTGAAAAAAGGCGAAACAGGCGAGCAATACTTCTTATCGAATATCGCCGATTTGACCAAAGTCGTTATCAACGGTACGACAATCGCTTTGTCACCTGTTACCAACAAGCTCTATCGAACTGAATTGGGTTCGGACTACAAATCGTTTGTTGCTTCAGGCAATTTGAGCAATGTTGTCTTCGGTGCGGCAAAACTTGCCGATAATGCCTACTCCTTGTTTGTTCAGGGGGTAATGAGTGCCTCTCTACCGTCAGGGACAGCCAAGTATGCCGGCGATGTGTTGAATTTCCGTGCCCGCAACTTGGATAATAAGGAAAACTGGGTGGGTGATACAGGAGGCTACCGTACTACCGGTTCGTTTACCGCAGATGTCAACTTCGATACCAAGACTATCGCAGGTAAAATCAATAGTGGTGACAGATGGTTCATGAATGAACGAGCCTTTACTGCAGATATTACAGGCAGCAGCTTTAACGGTAAATGGACTTCTTCAGATGCACAAGGCTCTGTAACTGGCGGATTCTACGGTGACAAAGCTGCCGAAATGGCCGGGCGATACAGTTATCATGACAAAAAAGATACAAGTAACAATGCCTTCGGTGTATTCGGCGGTAAAAAGCAATAACCGTCTGTTTAAGCTGAAAACAAACCGCCTGAAAGGGCGGTTTGTTTTTGAGTGGGTAGGATTTTCAGACGACCTTTTACGGTAACAACAATCTAGAGAGCAATTTACCCGCTAAAAGGTCGTCTGAAAACCTTGAATCTTATTTTCAGATAATCTGAGACCTTTGCAAAATTCCCCAAAATCCCCTAAATTCCCA
>NZ_JAPWBB010000039.1:0-1555 GCF_041433235.1 Neisseria sp. 27098_8_112
GGCCGTCTGAAACGGATTTTCAGACGGCCTTAAAAACAGTAACTAATTGTAAATAAATAATAAAAAAGTTCCATAGTATAAAATTCTCTATCAGTTATATTTTCAAAATTTATCAAATTTAAAAGGTTGATTTACAACAAAAATTAAAACCGCCTTATCTTTTATAGTTGGCATATTGCTGGTGCAATCAGCAATCCATGACATAACAAACGCATAACAAAGGAACCCTCCTATACCACGTTTAAAACTCCACCAAATCGCTTTGGCTTTGGCCGTTTCTGCCGCGCTGACCGCCTGCGGCGAGAAAACGGCTCAAACAACCGAAACCCCTCAAGCAGCTTCTGCCGCGAGCGGTGCCGATGCTGCCGCAAGCACCGCCGCTGTTTCGGCCCCTCAAAATTCTGCCGATGTTTCTGCCGAAGACAAAGCCCTGTTGGAACGCGCGCAAGCTACGTTCAAACCTTTGCCTGACTTAGCCGAAATGCAAAAAGTTCGTCCGTTTACCGAAGAACAGGTCAAACTCGGCCAACAACTTTGGTACGAAAACCGCCTGTCCAAAGGCAACACCGTCAGCTGTAACTCTTGCCACAACTTGGCAACTGCCGGCGTAGACAACATGCCGACCAGCGCGGGTCACAAAAGCCAATTCGGCGGCCGTAACTCCCCAACTGCCCTGAATGCCGCCTTGTTGGGCAGCCAATTCTGGGACGGCCGTGCAGCCGATGTGGAAGAACAAGCCGGCGGCCCATTGCTCAACCCGGTTGAAATGGCCAACGCTACCGAAGCCGATGCCGCCGCCAAAATCGCCGGTATCCCTGAATACCAAGAAAAATTCAAAGCCGCATTCCCTGAAGACGGCGCGGTTTCCTTCAAAAACATCACCACCGCATTGGGCGCGTTTGAACGTACCCTGCTGACCCCGACCCGTTGGGACGACTACCTGAAAGGCAACGTATCTGCCCTGAGCGAACAAGAACGCAAAGGCGTACGCGCATTTATGGACAACGGCTGTATCGCTTGTCACAACGGCGTCAACTTGGGCGGTACCATGTTCCAAAAATTCGGCTTGGTGGACGGTCCTTACTGGAAACACATCGACGATCCTAAACACGACAAAGGCCGTGCGGACGTAACCAAAAAAGCCGAAGACGAATTCTTCTTCCGCGTTCCCGGCTTGAGAAACGTCGAACGTACCTACCCATACTTCCACAACGGCAGCGTTTGGGAACTGGATAAAGCCGTCAACATCATGGCGAAAGCGCAATTGGGTAAAACCTTGGCTCCAGAAGACACTGAAAACATCGTTGCCTTCTTGAAAGCCCTCTCCGGCAATGTTCCAGAGTCTGCCCGAACCATGCCTGAGCTGCCCGTCTCCCACGATGTCAAATCCCAACCTGACAACAAATAAGGTTTAGCACAAAACAAAGGCCGTCTGAAAATCCGTTTCAGACGGCCTGAGACCTTTGCAAAAAAGTCCTCCCCCAACAGCCGAAACCTAAACACAGGTTTTCGGCTGTTTTTATTTCAAATATCCACTGATTCTACTCAAATTCCC
>NZ_JAPWBB010000040.1:0-1491 GCF_041433235.1 Neisseria sp. 27098_8_112
GAGCAGTCGCCTAGAATGCGGCTGCTGTCGGTATCGCTGTTGGAGGGTTTGCCCGCCTTCGGCGAAACGGTCCGGGTCGGCAGTCCGCTGGTCCGCTATGAATACAACGGCAGTGGCGACCTGATCCGCGTCATCGGCTGCGACGGCAACGTCAAACGCAGCTTCGGCTATAAGAACAATCTGATGGTGTCGCATACGGATGCGGCCGGATTGGTATCGGAATACGAATACGACCATTACACCCCGACCGGCAAGGTGTTGCGCAACTGGACGTCTTTGGGCGAGGAATGGCGCTTTACCTATCACGACGGTTATACCGAGGTAACCGACGTATTGGGCCGTACCGAGCAATATCATTATGATTACAACAATGAGTTGACCAAACGGGTGTTTGCCGACGGCAGCACCAACCTGATGGAACGCGACGACTTGGGCCGACTGCTCAGCCATACCGATGCAATGGGACGCGTTACCCGTTATCAGTACAGCAACGAAGGCCAGGTAGAAAGCATTATCCGTCCGGACGGCGTCATCCTGCATTTCGACTATGACGACAACTACCGTCTGATCCGTAAAAGCGATGCCGAAAGCCGTTACCACGGCTATACCTATGACGAAGCGGGCAACCTGCTGACCCATACCGACCCGCTGAAACACATCACCCGTTTCGAATATGCCGGCAACGGTCTGTTGCTGTCGGTAACCGATCCGAACGGCAGCAGTACCGCATACCACTATAACGAAAACTGCCAGCCCGACCGGATTACCGACTGCTCGGGTTACGAAACCAAACTCTCTTACACCCCCGAAGGACAGTTGGCGCGTATTACCGATGCGCTGGGACAGCACACCGAATACCACTACGATGCCAATCAAAACCTCACCCTCGCCCTCTATCCAGACGGCAGCAAAGAGACCTTCGGCTACGATGCCGCAGGTCGTCTGAAAAACCATACCGACGGCGAAGGCCATACTACTGCCTACGAATACGGCCAAGACGGTTTGCCGACCCGACGCACCAATGCCTTGGGCCATACCTTCGGCTACCATTACGACAAAGCCCGCCGCCTAGTCGGCCTCACCAATGAAAACGGTGCGCGCTACCGCTTTGCCTACGACGTCCTCGACCGCCTGATTGCCGAAAGCGGTTTCGACCATAAACTGACCGGCTACCGCTACAACGCCGGCAACGAACTGGTCGAGCAGCGCGAATACGGCGACGACGCCTCCCTCGCCGCCAAACTGATGGTGCAGCTGGGCGGACAGCCCGTCCCCAAAAAAGAAGCCGCCCCGCTTTCAGACGGCCTCGACAGCCAAACCCCGCTGCGGATTACCGAGTTCAAACGCGATATATTGGGACGCTTAATCCATACCCTCGCCCGCGATAACGACAAGGTTCAGGAAACCGTTTACCAATACGACCCGGACGGCAACCTTGTCCGTGCCGCCAACAGCCACAGCATTACCTGCTTCGACTACAACGGCAACGGC
>NZ_JAPWBB010000041.1:0-1307 GCF_041433235.1 Neisseria sp. 27098_8_112
ATCCCACGCGAGATGACCGATAAAGACGGCAATCTGGTTTGGTTTAGTGACTACACCGGCTGGGGTCGTCTGAAAGAGGAAACCAAGGTAACGGATAACGCCTACCAACCGTTCCGCCTGCAAAACCAATATGCCGACCTTGAAACGGGGCTGCATTACAACTTCTTCAGGTATTACGAGCCTGATGCAGGGCGGTTTGTTAATCAGGATCCGATTGGGTTGTTGGGCGGGGAGAATTTTTATCAGTTTGCGCCGAACATGCAGAGGTGGGTTGACCCGTTGGGGTTGGCTTTATCACATGTGACATTCCCTTCAAATCAAGTAATTAAAGAAGTAACTATTTACATGCAGGGTAGTCGTGGAGCCGATTTTAAAGCGGCTAATGCTGAAGCCGGAATACATGGAGCAAGAGGAACAGCAACACAAGGTGCACATCGTGCAAAATATGGCGATGTTACTTGGCATCATGTAGATTATGATTCTCAAAGTAATAGAGCTAAAATGCAATTAGTTACAAGGAAAGATCATGAGGCCAAATTCCCACATGCTGGTTCGGTTAGTGATTTTGAAAAAGCTCATGGAGTAAAATATGAAACACCAGAAGCTAAGAAGAAAGCCAGTAATTTGACTAAGCGACATAAAAAGAAATTAGGACGATGCTGATTAATTATTTAATTTAAAGAGGTTTATTATGACTTTGAAAAAAATAGTTTTTGATGAAGATTATCAGATGGTTATTAACATACCAGAAGAATCCAACCCCGTAACCTTAATTATATCGGATGAACTTGACGCCGCCTATGAACCATTGAGCAATAGCTTTCAAAAGAAAATTATTGGATTCATCGATAAATCAAATATTTGGTATCCGTTGGCTCATGAGAGAATAAATAAGGAATTTTCTAAAGATATTGTTTCTCAACTAATGAATATTTATATTCTATCTGAAGAGAATGATAAAAATACTATTTTCGGTTTACTTTATCGTATTGAAGAAGACGTGGAGCATGGAAGAGGTATAAAGATAACTGATGATATGAAAATTATAGAATACGGTATTGGAGATATTGCTATTTATTGAATAAGTACTAGTAAATCATAAATGCATAACCCAAAAGAGCATTGTGATAATTTTTATATAGCCAAGACAGGCCGTAACCCGCATGTTTGGTGCGAAAGGTATGCATATAGTTTCTTGTTCCAATGACTTATTCAGGCCGTCTGAAAAAACTTTTCAGACAGCCTAAGCAATGATGTTTTTGTTATTTAACAATTCAATTTCCCCAGGTTCCACCCATCCCCTTCCC
>NZ_JAPWBB010000042.1:0-1206 GCF_041433235.1 Neisseria sp. 27098_8_112
TCGTCTTCGGAAATGAGATTGTTAAAGAGCAAATGGTTCAGACGACCTCAAAGAAGATAGTGAGGTCGTCTGAAAAACAGGAACTGTGTGCGTGCGTACCGCACACACACTACGTCAGGACTGAAGGTTTTATGCGGGCTACAGCTTGCTAGGATCTTTACCAGTTCCACCAAATTCAGGAGAATCCTGTAAAAAGGAAAATCTTGCATTGAAGAAAACATAGATCTGCGCATGTACACCTTAAAAGCACACATGCTATCTGTGGTTTTGTAAAAAAGAAATGTAGGTTGTAAACTTCAGCTTATTACAAATTCTAGATTTGTACAGGATTAAATTGTTTTTTACCGTTTATTTCTTAATATACTTTTCTATATATCTGTATTGCTCTTGCGTACATTTAACTGAAAAAAATATTTTTCCACTTATAATACTTTGAGCAGAAAAAATACCTTTCTCATATTTGAATTTTATTTTACTTAACGGAATCATTCCTTTTCCATTTTCTTTCCCACAAAAAATCTTATATTGTAACTCATTATTACTTACGCCTATATCTCCACAAGTTTTTTGACTATTATATTCTGATACAATTATATTTAACCAGCCATGTTGAGAATCATAAGAGTAATGTGAAACATAAGGTAAATTAGAAGAGGAGGATAATATTAGAGATAAAATTGAACTTAAAATAGATTTCATAATTTATTTACCATTTAATTTATTAATTTTCTTAGCTAACGAAGCAGGAGTAACCCAACCAGACATTTTCATTTCTTTAATATCAGCAGCTTGACTTGCTCCATATGCAAAACTTGCACACTGCCTATTTCGTAAATTATATCCAGAAGTTTCTGTATTTTTACTATTAAAGTCCCTTATATATGACTCAACCTTTTTCATTTGATCATCATTCAAATCATAACTCCTTGATACCAAATACTTACTATCCAAATACCTCGTATCATTAAAACTCATAGTCCCTCCCATATCACTAACCAAAATACTAGTAATATCTTTTGAATTATATCTAAACCCTTCTCCTCCAGGCCATTGACCTATATATTGGGTTCTGCCATTTTTCTCTAATCCAATAAATGCATGTCCTACAAAATCATGTGTATCAGAATAAATTGTTAGCTTCCCGCTTAATCCTAATGAGTCAACCCAAGTCTGCATATTTGGTGCAAACAAATACAAATTATCCCC
>NZ_JAPWBB010000043.1:0-806 GCF_041433235.1 Neisseria sp. 27098_8_112
ACGACTGCACCAAGCGCACCAGAAATTGCTCTATTAGTTAATGGTTCAGCAAACGTAGTTGTCTACACTGCTGAAGTAGGTGATATGCTTAAAATATCATTGTATTTCCCGGAAACTGGAAATTGGACTCAAGTAGCAACCTTGACTAAACAGGAAGATGGAAGCTGGATTTCAGATAAGCCAGAAAATGTATCAAATATTGAAGCTGGCAGCAATGTCGCAAATGTTCTTCGAACTGTAACTAAAGGAGCCAGCGTAATAGCTGCTCATACAGAAGATCCGGCAGGTAATAGTAGCCCTGAGGCTTTAAAAGATTTTATTCCTGACTTGATGCTAATTGCGCCGAAAGTGATTCCGTCAACAACTGATGGTGCTGTCACTATAGTACCAACTGAATTTACTGAACCGGGCGATACAGTTGAAATTCAAGTAATTCCTGAAGGATCTGACACTCCGGAAAAAGTAACTTTAACCAAAAATGCAGATAGCAGTTGGACTTCAGACAAACCAGAAATTGTCCCAAGCATTGAAGTAGGTCAAGATAGAACTACCATTCCACAAGATAAAGTGAAAGATGGTTCTTATGTAACCGTACAGGCTAAAGATCCTGTTGGTCGCCAAAGTAATCTTGGCTATGGTAGAGCAGGTAATAACGTAGATAAAACTGCACCAAGCGCACCGGAAGTGACTCCATCTACAGAAGATGGTTCAGTAACTGTGAAAGTACCAAGCGATGCAGAAGCAGGTGATACTGTAGAAGTAACCGTCACCCCTGAAGGTTCTAACACCCCTGAAAAAGTGACCTT
>NZ_JAPWBB010000044.1:0-747 GCF_041433235.1 Neisseria sp. 27098_8_112
GCAATTAAATAGAATGGACATAAATCCACCCTCTGTTTTAGATATCATATGCAAATTACTTAACATAAAATTTCAGCTTTACTTTACCATAACCTTCAATCACGCAACTCGCATATACCATTATTATATCTACCATTTGTAATAAAAATAACATGCTTATAAAAACTTTATAAATAGTAACTTGGGTTTTATATTTAATCAGCATTTACAAAAAATTTCATTAGTAAACAAACTTTATTTCACACATTTAACTAATATATTAAAAAAATATAATTATTTGAAATTTAATGTAATTTAAGAAAATCCAACTAACTGAGAAAAATAATTACCTTATTTATTATTAATATCTTTATAAAGATGATTAAGATTATATTGTAAAGAAACTTTTACAATAGACTTGAAATCTAAATATTCAATTTTCCAATATTTCTCTTAAAACAACAGCATAAAACTATAAACTGAGACCTTTGCAAAAAAGTCCTCCCCCAAACAGCCGAAACCTAAACACAGGTTTTCGGCTGTTTTCGTCTCCAATCACTCCTGATTCTACTCAAATACCCTCTTAATCCCCCTTGAATACCTGATAATCAGGCATCCGGCCACCTTTTAGGCGGCAGCAGGCGCACTTAGCCTGTTAGCGGCTTTCAAAAGGTTCAAACACATCGCCTTCAGATGGCTTTGTTCACTCACTTTAATCAGTCCAAAATAGTCTGCCCGGGCATAGCGGAATTTACGGTGTAGCGTACC
>NZ_JAPWBB010000045.1:0-627 GCF_041433235.1 Neisseria sp. 27098_8_112
AACGTTTCAGTGCCTCAAATCAAAGAGGTTGATGCAGCAACAGCACAAGAAGCATTAAAGAAACTTAAGCATCAAGCCCACACAATTTCACGCATTAACGAAACAGCCTGCGCGGCCAACTAAACAAATTTAAAAGGGAAAATCCATGTCAAAGAATATCAGCGTAAAAATCAATAGTGGCAACGAAACCGTTGAGACCGTCAAACTGAACGCAACGAATAAAAAAGTCATTATCAAAGCACAACCGAATGTGAACTACGAATTGGTTGACGACAATACCCAATACGCCCCAGAAACTATCGATACCAAACGTATTGGTAACGACCTTTACATTGCATTTGAAGGCACCGACATTAATCAAGAATCCGATTTAGTACTGGAAGGCTATTACGAAAACAACAATACCGAATTACTTTTGGGTAAGGCAGAAAACGAACAATACTACGCCTATGTACCGCAAAGCGGCGTTGAAAGTGATGCAGTTACCTTATTGGCAGAAGAAGTATTTGCTCCACAGGCGTTAGGTGGTAATAGCGTAGCTACACCATTTTGGGCATTTAATCCTAATTGGCTGTGGGCTGCAGCCGGAGTGGCCGCAGTAGGTGGCATTATTGCTGCTGCAAGTGG
>NZ_JAPWBB010000046.1:0-583 GCF_041433235.1 Neisseria sp. 27098_8_112
GGAAAGTACCGGCTAAGGAAGAGAACGCACAAAACGGTTTGCCCGAAACCGACTGGCGCGATGCGCAGTACGACATGCTGTACCTGCCCGTTACCGAAAGCATCCGCTACCACTACGACTTCAACGGCAACCGCACCGCCACCGTCCTGCCCGACGGCAGACAGATCAACTACCTGTATTACGGCAGCGGCCACCTACACCAAATCAGCCTCGACGACGAAGTCATCTCCGACATCGAACGCGATAAGCTGCACCGCGAAATCTACCGCACCCAGGGTAAGCTCGCCAGCCGTTACGAACTCGATCCCTTAGGCCGTCTGAAAAGGCAAATCGCCACCCTCAACGACTTGACGCAGACCGAGACAGGTAAAAACACAGTAACATCGGCTTATGCCGTCAAACGCAGCTACGGCTACGACCGCACCGGCAACCTGACCCACAGCACCGACCAACGGACGGGCACGACGCAGTTCGAGTACGACAAACTGGGCAGGATTACCCAAGCCGGCAACGAACTGTTCGCCTTCGACCCCGCGCACAATATCCTTTCAGACGACCTCAATGCCGTCACCGACAACCGCCT